>NZ_NFIB01000003.1:0-133449 GCF_002159385.1 Flavonifractor sp. An52 | reverse complement strand
AAGTTGGTGTTGATTGCGGTGAGGGTCCACCCGTTCCCATCCCGAACACGGAAGTTAAGCTCACCTGCGCCGAAAATACTTGTCTGGAGACGGACCGGGAAGATAGGTAACGCCAACACGAAGAGCGGACAGCTTAGGCTGTCCGCTTTTTACTATGTTTGACTTGTTTTGAAGGGCTGGTAGGAAGAGAGAGCTAGAGTTGATCGATAGGCTGGAATGGAGGTCTGCTACAGGTTCCTGACAAAAAAGACTCGGATAGAAGCTGAGAGCAAGCTGCAGAGACACGCAAATGGAAATAGAAAAGGCTCCCGCTGATAGCGGGAGCCTTTTCTATTTCATTATACCCGATAGCGCTTCTGCTTAATGTAGGAGCAGTGGAGCAGGGCGTGGGCCAAGGGGCTGCCGGGCTCGCCCAGATAGCTGTGATAGACGGTCTGAACCACCGGATTCTTGTGGCTGCGGCGGTACTCCATATCCTGATCCTGCTTGTAAAGCGCCGCGGCACGCAGAGCTTTGATATCGGTAAAGTTGCGTACGTCAGCGTGCTGGATGGGCTGTCCGCCGCCGTTGATGCAGCCGCCGGGGCAAGCCATGAATTCCACAAAGTCGTAATGCAGGGTGCCGTCCTTAATACCGTCCAGCACCAGCTTCACGTTGTGAAGGCCGGAGGCCACGCACACACGGACAGTGCGGCCGGGAAGCTCGTAGCTGGCCTCCTTGACGCCCTCCATACCACGGACCTCGTGGTACTCCAGGGGAGCCATACCGTCGCCGGTCAGCTCCTCCACCACAGTGCGGAGAGCAGCCTCCATAACACCGCCAGAGGCGCCGAAGATAGTGGCGGCACCGGTGGAGATGCCCAGCATTTCATCAAACTCACCGTCAGGCAGGTGATCGAAGAGCATTCCGGCCTGGGTGATCATGCGGCCAAGCTCACGGGTGGTGAGAGACACGTCCACCGGCATACAGCCATTGGGCAGCCGCTGTTCCTCACGGCGGACCTCGTACTTCTTGGCGGTACAGGGCATGACAGATACCACGAAGATATCGTGGGGATCGATGCCTGCCTGCTTGGCGTAGTAGGTCTTGACCAGTGCGCCGAACATCTGCTGGGGAGAGCGGCAGGTGGATACGTTGCGGATCATCTCAGGGGCGTGCTGCTCCATATACCGGATCCAACCGGGGGAGCAGGAGGTGATGAGGGGGAGTACTCCGTCGCCGCGCAGCCGGTGGAGGAACTCGGTGCCCTCTTCCATGATGGTGAAGTCGGCAGCGGTATCCACGTCGAATACCTTGTCAAAGCCCAGACGGCGCAGGGCGGTGACCATCTTGCCCTGCACGTTGGTGCCGATGGGCAGGCCGAAGCACTCGCCTAGGGTGACGCGGATGGAGGGGGCGGGACCCACCACAACGTGCTTGGTGGGATCAGCCAGGGCGGCTAACACCTGAGCAGTGTCGTCCTTCTCAGACAGAGCGCCGGTGGGGCAGGCTACGATGCACTGGCCGCAGGACACGCAGTCCACTTCGTTCAGATCCCGGTCAAAGGCGCAGCCAATGTGAGTGGCAAAGCCACGGTCGTTGGGGCCGATGACGCCCACCTCCTGGGTGGCACGGCACACGGCGGTGCAACGGCGGCAGAGGACACACTTGGAGTTGTCCCGCACCAGATGAGGGGCAGAATCTTCAATCTGAGGATACATATTGTCGCTGGCGTAACGCACGGCATCAATACCCAGGTCACTGGCCAGCTGGCGCAGTTCACACTGACTGTTACGGGCGCAGGTTAAGCAGTCCATACGGTGATTAGAGAGGATCAGTTCCAGGGTGAGCTGGCGGGATTTGCGAACCCGCTCTGTATTGGTGTATACCTCCATACCTTCGGCCACGGGGTAGACGCAGGAGGCCACCAGACTCTTGGCGCCCTTAACCTCCACCACGCAGATGCGGCAGGCACCGATCTCGTTGATGTCCTTCAGAAAGCACAGAGAAGGAATGTTGAAGCCCGCGGAGCGAGCAGCCTCCAGCACCGTGGTCCCAGCGGGAACGGTGACGGGAATATCGTTGATGCGCAGAGATACCATCTTTTCGTCCATGTCCGTTCCCTCCCTTACTGCTTGCTGATGGCGCCAAAGCGGCAGTGATCCATACAGGCGCCGCACTTGATGCACTTGGACTGGTTGATGATATGGGGGGCCCGCACCGCGCCGGAGATGGCGCCAGTGGGACAGCCCTGGGCACAGCGGGTACAGCCCTTACACTTGGCAGGATCCACCACATACTGGATCAGGGCTTTACATACGCCGGCGGGGCAGCGCTTCTCATAGATGTGGGCCTCGTACTCCTCCCGGAAATGCTTCAGGGTGGAGAGCACCGGGTTGGGGGCGGTCTGGCCCAGGCCGCACAGAGCAGACTGCTTGATGTGGTTGCACAGCTCCTCGATGGTGTCCAGATCCTCCGGCTCACCATTGCCCTCGGTGATCTTGGTCAGCAGGCCCAGCAGCCGCTTGGTGCCGATCCGGCAGGGGGCGCACTTGCCGCAGGACTCGTCCACGATGAACTCCAGATAGAACTTGGCGATGTCCACCATGCAGTTGTCCTCATCCATAACGATGAGGCCGCCGGAACCCATCATGGAGCCGATGGAGGCCAGGGACTCGTAGTCGATGGGAGTGTCGATGAGGGAGGCGGGGATACAGCCGCCGGAAGGGCCGCCGGTCTGGGCGGCCTTGAACTTCTTGCCGCCGGGTACGCCGCCGCCGATGTCCTCCACCACGGTACGCAGGGTGGTGCCCATGGGGACCTCCACCAGGCCGGTGTTGGTGATCTTGCCGCCCAGAGCAAAGACCTTGGTGCCCTTGCTCTTCTCGGTGCCGATAGCGGCGAAGGCCTCGGCGCCGTGGTTGAAGATCCAGGTGATGTTGGCGTAGGTTTCCACGTTGTTGAGCAGGGTGGGCCGGTCAAACAGACCCTTTACAGCGGGGAAGGGGGGACGGGTCTTGGGCTCGCCCCGGTGACCCTCGATGGAGCGCATGAGAGCAGTCTCCTCGCCGCAGACGAAAGCGCCGGCGCCCAGCCGCAGCTCCAGGTCGAAGTCGAAGCCGGAATCAAAGATATTCTTGCCCAGCAGGCCGTACTCCTTGGCCTGACCGATGGCGGTCTCCAGCCGCTTGACGGCGATGGGGTACTCGGCACGGACGTAGATGTAGCCCTGATGGGCGCCCACGGCGTAGCCGGCGATGGTCATGGCCTCAATGATGGTATGGGGATCGCCTTCCAGCACGGAGCGGTCCATGAAGGCGCCGGGGTCACCCTCGTCAGCGTTACAACAGACGTATTTCACGCCGTCGGGGCTTACTGCGTTGGCGGTGAACTGCCACTTCAGGCCAGTGGGGAAGCCGGCACCGCCGCGGCCACGGAGGCCGGAGGCCAGCACGGTGTCGATGACCTGCTGGGGCGGGATCTGTTCGGTGAGGATCTTGCCCAGGGCGGCGTAGCCGTCCACGCCGATGTACTCGTCGATGCTCTCCGGGTTGATGACGCCGCAGTTGCGCAGGGCGATGCGCTGCTGGTGCTTGTAGAACTGGGTCTCAGTCAGAGAGGTGACAGCGCCCTCCTCGCTGGCGTTCTTATTGAGCAGACGCTTGACAATACGACCCTTGACGATATGCTCGGAGACAATCTCCTCCACGTCGTCTACAGTGACGTGGGTATAGCAGGCACCCTCGGGGTAGATGGTGACGATAGGACCCAGGGCGCACAGGCCGAAGCAGCCGGTGCGGACCACTTTGGCCTCTTTTTCCATACCCTGTGCCACAAGCTGCTTTTCAAATTCCTCAATGATCTTCTGGCTGTTGGAGGAGGAGCAACCGGTGCCGGTACAGACCAGAATGTGGGAACGGATAAAACTCATCTCTTCACCCTCCCTTACTCAGCTGCGCCGATGGTGTAGTCTTCCACCACATGGCCGTTGACCAGATGCTCACTAACAATGGAGGCTACCTTGTCGGGAGTCATCTTCACATAGGTGACCTTTTCCTGACCAGGCACATAGACCTCCACGATGGGCTCCAGACGGCAGACGCCGATGCAGCCGGTCTGGGACACCGTTACGTTTTTCAGGTCCCGCTTGTTCACTTCCTCCAGCAAAGCGTTGAGGACAGGGCGGGCGCCGGCGGCAATGCCGCAGGTAGCCATACCCACCACAACGCGGATGCGGTCGTCTCCGGCGTCCCGCAGATCGATCTGGCTGCGCATCCGATCCCGGATGGCCTGCAGTTCTGCAAGTGTTTTCATGCTTTCATCCCCTTATTTTCTCGTAACAGCATTTCTTGTTCCTGGAGATAATCCCTGATCCAGAGGATGACCTCCGGTTCCGCCAGGGAGATCTCAGGGCCCAGCTGAGCCCGCAGCTCTTCTGTGGTCAGCTGGAAACAGTTGTTGTCAATGGTGTGAGTATAGTGCAGCTCCAGCTGGGGCGCGCCCTGGAGCAGGAGGGTGATGGTACCGGCTATGTCGCCTACCGGCGGACAGTCGATATGCGTGGGGCGGAAAAGAGCGGTGACCGTGGTCCCCACGCCCTCCGTGCTGTCAATGGTCAGGCTGCCGCCGGTCTGTTCCACCGCCATACGAAGCAACGGGATTCCCAATCCCATCTTTCTGGTGGTGCGGGTGGTGGTGAAGGGATCGCTGACCTGGGCCAGCAGCTCCGGACTCATGCCCTTGCCGTTGTCCACAATGGTGAAGGTAATGGACTCAGGCGTTTCTGACAGAGTAAGCTCTACCAGAGAGGCCTTGGCGGAAATGGAGTTCTGGGCAATATCCAGAATATGCAGCGCAATTTCTTTCACGTTCATTACCTCCGTGGCCTGACCGACACGCTGTACGGCTGTTCCGCACGTCTCGCGCTTCTTTACTTATACATATCCAGAATGGGGCCTACCTGATCGGGGGTAAGACGGCCGTACACGTCGTTGTTGATCATCATCACCGGGGCCAGACCGCAGGCGCCCACGCAGCGGCAGGAGTCCAGAGAGAACTTGCCGTCGGCGGTGATGGAGCCGGGGACGATGCCCAGTTTCTGCTCCACAGCGTTCAAAATAGCGGCGGCACCCTTGACGTAACAGGCGGTGCCCAGACAGACCGAGATCTGATATTTTCCCTTGGGATTCAGGGTGAACTGAGCATAAAAAGAGGCCACCCCGTACACTTCGGACAGCGGAATCTCCAGACCTTCCGCCACAATGATCTGTACTTCTTCCGGCAGATAGCCGAAGATTTCCTGGGCGGCCTGGAGAACAGGCATAGTAGCGCCTGGCTGTCCTTTGTGCTCGGCGATGACCTTCCGCAGGCGTTCTTCCTGCTCAGGTGTCCCACGGTAGGGGACCACAGTCTTGCAGTTTGGCATAGGTGCGTCCTTCCTTTCTGAAACAATTAGTTTAGTTTTACTTTCAAGGCACTATTATAGCGAAAAAAAGCCGTTTGTAAAGACTTTCCATGGTTAAAAATACAAAACCATATAGTTCAATTTGAAGTATTGCACAAAAAGGGCGGAGGTAAAAAATAGCCCTGTTGTTACATCAGTACTTTTTCTGATGAGGAGAAAATACGGATGGGGCCAACAGGGCAGTAGTTACTTTATGGAAAGTATAGCACATTAAAGTGCTCTTGTAAAGAAAGTTGTCCGGAGGCCAGGTTCAGACCCGGCAGGCCAGACGCTGAATGACGGCCTGAGGGGTACACTCCGGGAGGTCCAGCATATGCTCCGCACCCCATACCTGATCCAGATAGTGGGCGTCGGAATTGGTGAGCAGCAAAAGATCCTTCAGGTCGGGTCTTTGTGCCAGCTCCGGGGGACAGCGGTGGGACAGCTCGGCAGCGGAGAATCCCATGTCCGGGTCCCAAAGACCCAGTACCCCCAGCAGGGAGAAGGAGGGGCGGTCGATGTGGGAAGGGAAGGCAGTGCCGCCCCAGTGGGATACCAGGCGGGAAACTTCATAGAGGGGAATATCGGTGCTGCCAGCCAGGAAGGCGGTCTCCACACCCAGAATGCCGTCCCCGTCGTCCATCCGCAGCTGTTTGCCAAACCGGTCTGGATTGTTGCGGATCGGAGGGAGGTGCTTGGCGATCTCACTGGAGAAGTCCTCCGCCCGTTCCGGGTCGGGGAAGAGACAGACCACATGGATTTCCTCCTGGGTGCATAGCTCCATACCAGCCAGGGCGGTGAGGCCGTGAGACTGGGCGGCCCGGCAGAAGGAGGCGCAGTTGCCGCAGCTGTTGTGGTCAGTGAGAGCTACAATCTCCAGCCCGGCCAGGGCACACATAGCGGCCAGATTGGCGGGGGTCATCTCGTCGCTGCCGCAGGGCGATAAACAAGAATGTAGATGAAGGTCGTAATAAAACTGCAAAGAGATTTCCCCCCTTTCTGGTTAGACTGGTCTTAGGCCAACAGCTGCCCCAAGCGGCAGGCGGCGGCAAAGGTATCCTGGCCCACCCCCAACAGGTTGACCTCTTTTTCCTGGGCACGGCGGAGCAGATCGGCATCAGGCTGGACGCCTTCCGTGAGAATCACACAGGCTACGTCGGCCATCAGAGCCACGGCGGCCACATTCTGGTTGGACATGATAGTGAGCCAGGCGCAGTCCTGACCGGCACGGCCCATGACCCAGCTGAGCAGGTCGCCTACATAGCCGCCGGTGACTGGCCGCTCCGGCTGAGCCAGGTGGAATACCGTCAGCTCCATGGAATGGATCAATTCCTGTACTGTCATCATCCTATGCCTCCTTTGGTTGGTGAAACAAAAGGGCGCGTTACAGAGAAGCAGTTCTGCAACGCGCCCAATGGTCTACTTGTTCGACGGTTCTGGCTGACAGCGGCGGAAGGGGGGCGGCAGATAGTCGTCCGCCTCGTCCTTGCCTGCCATGGAGCGCATCCGCTCCCGCACCTTGAAGATACAATCCTCCACCGTAGCCCGGCCCAGGATCACATCCTCAGCAAAGGCGTGGCAGGACGGGGCGCCGCAGGACCCGCAGTGGAGCCCAGGCAGGTGGGATTCCAGTTCCTGAATCCGCAGCTGCTTGTTCAGGGCAGCCCCCAAGTCCTGGTCCAGAACAAATGTGGGTAAGTACTGTAATTCCTTGTCCCGCCGGACAATATCCCGCTCCGCGCCCTCGAACCGGAAGCGGTTCCGGGATACGGGCTGGCCTTTCATCAGGCTTTTCAGGCGCATCTTGGCGGCGTAGGGGTTTTCCACCGTGAAGCAGCCCCCCACGCACCCCTGGGTGCAGGCGGACAGCTCCAGAAAATCGGCTTCCGGCAGGCGCCCGTCCTCGATTTCCTCCAGCATCCGGATCACATTGTTGATGCCGTCCACCGCCACACAGCGCTCCCGCAGCCGGGCGGCGCTTTCGCCGCCGCAGGATGCCCAGCCCATTCCGATGATACCGGCGGAGGTCATGGGCTCTACGGTCTCCAGGTGCTTCATGGGACTGAGCAGCCGCAGGTAGATATCCCGGATGGCAAAGGCGCCGTCCAGCACCGGATGGCTCAGACCCTCGGACTCCCGGGCGGCCGTTACCTTGGAGGAGCAGGGGACGATGGCAAAGACGCCGATCCGCTCCGGCGGCAAGCCGGTCTCCTCGGCTGCCTCCCGCCGGGCCAGAATGGCTGCCAGCTCCATGGGCAGGATCGTGCAGGCCACATGACCCATCAGCTTGGGAAAGCGCATCCGGATAAGCCGGAGCACCGTGGGGCAGGAGGAGGAGATCAGCGGCGTAACAGAAGCCGGACCTTCACAGATACACTGACGCTCAAAGTCAGAGAGCATCTCGGCGGCCTTGGCTACCTCATATACCTTGTGAAAGCCGATCTTTAAAAGCGCGTTGAGCACAATATCAATGTTGTCCAAATTGTGGAACTGCCCGTAGAGGGCAGGCTCCGGCAGGGCAACGCAGTATTCATACTGGGACAGCACGTCCAAACTGTCGCCCACCGACTTGATGGCCTTGTGGGGACAGATACGAATGCACTCGCCGCAGTCGATGCAGCGGTCGGGCAGGATGGTGGCCTTACGGCCCCGGACGCGGATGGCCTCGGTGGGGCAACCTTTGATGCAGGAGGTACAGCCCCGGCAGCGGCGGCTGTCCAGTACCACGGAATGCTTCATGGCCATGGCACTGCTTTACCTCCCTTCGCCAGAGACATACTTCACTGGGGAATCTTAATCTTGACCGTGACAGTGGTGCCCTTGCCCACCTCGGTGTCAATGGTCATTTCATCAGAATAACGCTTCATGTTGGGCAGACCCATACCGGCGCCGAAGCCCAACTCCCGGGCGGTGGAACCGGCGGTGGAGTAGCCCTCCTGCATAGCCTGCTCTACATCGGGAATACCGGGGCCGGAATCGACCATGCGGATCACGATCTGGTCCATCTCCACCTCGACCTCAGCCTGACCGCCGTCGGCGTGGATAACCATATTGATCTCGCCCTCATACATACAGATGGAGGCCCTGCGGATTACATCCTGAGACAGGCCCAGCTTCTTCAGGGTCAACTTCATCTTGCTGGAGGCTTCACCGGCTTCAATGAGGTCGCCGCCCTCCACGGGGTATACCAGTCTAATCGTTTCCATCGCAATTCCCTCGCAATCCATTGTAGTAAAGCAGGCCGCAGGCCTCGTACATCCGCTTGGGACAGGTCATGACCACGATGTCCCGGTCCTCGGCCAGACTGAGGATATCCTTGCCCGGCACCTTGCCCCGGACAAAGACGATGCACTTCATCTCCACCATGTCTGCCGTACGGACCACCTGCGGATTGACCAGACCAGTGAGCAAAAGAGCCTGATTTTTTACAAAAGCAAGCACATCGCTCATGAAATCGCTGCCGCAGGCGGACATGACCTCCCGGTCCAGATGATCCTCGCCGCACAATACAGTGGCATTCAGGATCTGTTTGATGTCGGAAAGCAGCATTGCCTTCTCCCCTTCCGTGGGAAAACTAAACTCTCAGTTCATGGGCATTGTACCACAAAACAACTGGAAGTGCAAAGGGTTCGTTGAAACTTTCACAAAGTTTTTGTAATAGACTGCTTGGTTTTGGTGATTCCACGGTATTGACATTGCAGCAGGTTGATGTCTATAATATGCTTTATCAAGATAAAGCGGTCAACTGTATCGCTGCAGAAATACCGCGATCTTGGAGTTTATTTTGAAATTTGGAATCAAGGAGGCCATCTATCATGGGTAACGAGCGAGTGTACAATTTCTCCGCGGGCCCGTCCATGCTGCCGCTGGAAGTACTGGAGCGCGCCGGATCTGAAATCACCAATTATCAGGGTTCCGGTATGTCAGTCATGGAGATGAGTCACCGTTCCAAGGTGTTTCAGAAGATTTTTGACGACACCCAGGCTAAGTTCCGCAAGCTGATGAACGTGCCTGAGGGATATAAGGTGCTGTTCCTGCAGGGCGGCGCATCTTCCCAGTTCTCCATGGCGCCCCTGAACCTGATCGGCAAAACCGGTAAGGCTGACTACGCTGTCACCGGCAACTTCTCCAACATTGCCTATAAGGAGGCCAAGAAGTACGGCGAGATCAATCTGGCCGCCTCTTCCGCCGATAAGAACCATACTTACATCCCCACCCAGGACCAGCTGAAGCTGGACCCCGAGGCCAGCTATTTCTATTACTGCGCCAACAATACCATCTACGGCACCGAGTGGCAGTATGTCCCCGAGACCAATGGGGTGCCCATCGTGTGCGATATGTCCTCTGACATCCTGTCCCGTCCGGTGGACGTGAGCAAGTACGGCATTATCTTTGCCGGCGCTCAGAAGAATATGGCTCCCGCCGGTCTGACTGTGGTCATCATCAAGGCGGATCTGGCCGGCAACGAGCTGCCCTACACCCCCCTGATGATGAACTATAAGACCATGATCGACAAGGATTCCATGTACAACACCCCGCCCTGCTGGTGCATCTACATCCTGGGCCTGGTGCTGGACTGGCTGGAGTCCAAGGGCGGCATCCCCGGCATGGAGGCCATCAAGCACTCCAAGGCCCAGATGCTGTACGATGTGATCGATAACTCCAAGCTGTTCACCTGCGCTGTGGAGCCTGGCTCCCGGTCCGACATGAACGTGGTGTTCCGCACCGGCAATGACGAGCTGGACGCCAAGTTTGTCAAGGAGAGCGTGGAGGCCGGCTTCACCAACCTGAAGGGTCACCGCTCCGTAGGCGGTATGCGCGCTTCCATTTACAACGCCATGCCCACCGAGGGTGTGGAGAAGCTGTGCGACTTCATCAAGGCCTTTGACAAGAACAACTGACGGGAGGTAATGTCATCATGTTTCGCATCAAAACATTGAATAAAATTTCCCCTGCCGGCCTGTCTGTGCTGGATCAGACCCGCTTCTCCGTCAGCGACGACGTGGAGAATGAGGACGGTATTCTGGTCCGCTCCGCCGATATGCACGAGTATCAGTTCCCCGACTCCCTGCGAGCCATTGCCCGTGCTGGCGCCGGTACCAACAATATCCCCATTGACCGCTGCTCCGAGGCGGGCATCGTGGTGTTCAACACCCCTGGCGCCAACGCCAACGCGGTGAAGGAGCTGGCCCTGTGCGCCCTGTTGCTGGCTTCTCGTAAGATCACCGCCGGTGCTGAGTGGGTCAAGGCCCAGGCTGGTGCTGGAGCCGACGTAGAGAAGGTGGTGGAGAAGGGCAAGAGCCAGTTTGTGGGCCCTGAGATCGCTGGCAAGACCCTGGGCGTCATCGGCCTGGGCGCTATCGGTGTGCAGGTGGCCAACATCGCCACCAAGCTGGGCATGACCGTGTTCGGCTATGATCCCTTCCTCAGCGTGGACGCAGCCCTGTCCCTGTCCCGGATGGTCCACCGTGCCATGGATCTGGAGACCATCTATAAAAACTGTGATTACATCACCCTCCATGTGCCTCAGACCTCTGAGACCAAGGGTATGATCAATGAGGACGCCTTCCATATGATGAAGGGCGGCGTGCGTATTCTCAACCTGGCCCGCGGCGGTCTGGTCAACGACGACGATATGCTGGCGGCTCTGGATTCCGGCAAGGTGGCCGCTTACGTCACCGACTTCCCCAACAACAAGATCCTCCAGGGCAAGAACGTCATTGCCATCCCCCACCTGGGCGCCTCTACCCCAGAGAGCGAGGAGAACTGCGCTGTCATGGCCGCTCAGGAGTTGAAGGATTACCTGGAAAACGGCAACATCAAGAACTCCGTCAATCTGCCTACCCTGGTGCAGGAGTGGAGCGGTGTGGCCCGGCTGTGCATCATTCACCGGAATATCCCCGGCGCCATCGCCAACATTACCGGCCTGCTGTCCCGGGACGGGGTCAACGTGGAGAACATGACCAACAAGTCCAAGAAGGACTATGCCTACACCGTGGTGGATCTGGGCAGCCGCATCAGCGAGGCGGTGGCCGACGAGATCCGCGCCCTGGAGGGCGTGTTCCGCGTCCGGGTGCTCAATCATTAAGGATTGACAAAAAAGGCGAAACAAGTTAAAATCTTGCGTGCAAGGGAGCTTCCGCGAGGAGGCTGAGAGGAGGGGACAGTCCCTCGACCTGACCTGATTTGGGTAATGCCAACGTAGGGACGCAGCACTATTTCCGTGCGGAGTCTCCTCCGTCCGGAGGAGTTTATTTCACGTACAGAGAAGCGGCAGGTCCCAACGGGACCTGCCGCTTTTTTCGTGCCCTTGCCTACTAAGAGAAAGAAGGAACAATCATGAAATGTGTGCTTACCATTGCCGGCAGCGATTCCAGCGGAGGCGCCGGCGTCCAGGCGGATCTCAAAACCATGACCTGCCTGGGGGTGTACGGTATGAGCGCCATCACCGCCCTTACCGCTCAGAATACCACCGGCGTCCGGGATGTGCTGGAGGCAACCCCGGAGTTTGTGGCGGAGCAGTTGGATTGCATTTTTGAGGATATCCGGCCCCAGGCGGTAAAGATCGGCATGGTGTCCTCCGCCCCCATCATCCGGGCTATCGGCGCCAAGCTGCGGCAGTATGGTGCAGAGAATATCGTGGTGGACCCGGTAATGGTATCCACCAGCGGCTCCGCCCTCATGCAGGACAGCGCCCTCACCGCCCTGATGGAGGAGCTTTTCCCTCTGGCAGCCATCATCACGCCCAACATCCCCGAGGCCCAGCGGCTGTGCGGCTTCGCCATTGAGAGCGAGGCGGATATGATGCGGGCCGCTGAGACCATTGGCAAGACCATGCAGGGTGCGGTGCTGGTGAAGGGTGGACACCGGAGCGACAGTGCCGATGATCTGCTGTGGCAGAACGGTCAGGCCCACTGGTTCCGCTCTCCCCGGGTGGACAATCCCAATAACCACGGTTCCGGCTGCACCCTGTCCTCCGCCATCGCCTCCTTCCTGGCCCTGGGTGAGGACCTGCCCGGTGCGGTACAGAAGGCCAAAGCCTACATTACCGCTGCCATGGAGGCCAAGCTGGACCTGGGCCAGGGCAGCGGCCCCCTGTGGCATAACTATGCCGTTCCGGAAGGCGGTGGCTTCCAACAGGGGAGGGGAGAGGTGTGAGACAGCAGACAGCAGTCAAAAAGCTGGCGATCGCCAGCCTGCTTACCGCTGTGGCAGTGGTAGGCAGCCTGGTCTCCTTCCCGGTGCTGGGCTCCCGGTGCTCCCCGGTGCAGCACATGGTCAACATCCTGTGCGCCGTGTTTCTGGGCCCCTGGTATGGTGTGGCGTGTGCCTTTGCTGCCAGTTTCCTGCGTAACCTGCTGGGCTTGGGCACCCTGCTGGCCTTCCCCGGCAGCATGGTGGGGGCGCTGGTGTGCGGCCTGACCTATTGGGGCACCCGTAATCTGGGTGCCACCTGCGTGGGTGAGGTCTTTGGCACCGGCATCCTGGGCGGCCTGGCCGCCTGGCCCATCGCCACCCTGATTTTGGGCCAGGGCGTGGCGGTATACGGCTATATGGGCCCATTCCTGATTTCCACTGTGGGCGGCTCCATCATTGCCGGGGCAGTACTCTTTGCTCTGAAGCGCTCCGGCGGCCTGGACGTCATGCAGACCCTGGTCAGGCGGTGAGGGGCATGGAACGGATGGATTTTGCCGCCATGCTGGCGGCGGTACGGGAAAAAGCCCCTCTGGTCCAGTGTATCACCAATATCGTTACCGTCAACGACTGCGCCAATATTTTGCTGGCGGCGGGGGCCTCGGCCACCATGGCCCACCACCCTCTGGAGGTGGCGGACGCAGTAGCCGGTGTCCAGGCCCTGGTGCTTAACCTAGGGGCCGTGGGGGACCGGGAGGCCATGCTCATCGCTGGAAAAGAGGCCAACCGGCTGGGCGTACCGGTGATCTTCGACCCGGTGGCCGCCGGTTTTACCGGCCTGCGGCGGGAAACCGCCCGCAAATTGCTGGAGGAAGTACAGTTTGCTGTCATCCGGGGCAACGCCTCGGAGATTCGCTCACTTACCGAGGATAAAGAGGGAGGCAGCGGGGTGGATGTAGCCCAGGCTGACGCAGTGACCGAGTCCGGCCTGCCCCAGGCTGCGGAACTGGCCCGTACCCTGTCCAAGCGGACCGAGGCGGCGGTGACCCTCTCCGGAGCGGTGGATGTCATTGCACAGGGAGAGCGGGTGCTCTTCCTCCGCAACGGCAGCCCTACCATGGCCCGCATCACCGGCAGCGGATGTATGCTGTCCGCCCTCACAGGGGCCTTCTGCGGGGCCAGCCCGGACAAGCCCTTTGAGGCTGCGGCGGCCGCTGCTGCGTCCATTGCCCTGGCAGGCGAGCGGGCGGAGGAACTGCGGCTCAAAAAGGAAACGGGAAACGCTACCTTCCGCATTGATCTCATCGACAGCGTGTTCAACCTGACGGAAGAACAGCTGATACAAGGAGTGCGCTATGAAGTTTACCAAGGATGAAATTCGGCAGGGCATGACCCTCTACGCCGTCACCGACCGGAGCTGGCTGGGGGAGCGTACCCTGGCACAGGTGGTGGAGGAGGTACTGAAGGGGGGCGCAACCTTCCTCCAGCTGAGAGAGAAGGAGCTGGATCAGGCCACTATTCTGGCGGAGGCCAGGGAGATCCAGGCCATCGCTGCCCGGTATCATGTGCCCTTTGTCATTAACGACAGCATGGACATTGCCTTGGCCTGTGATGCAGACGGGGTCCATGTGGGCCAGGCCGATTTGATGGGCCGGGACGTACGGGCCCTCATCGGTCCGGACAAGATTTTGGGTATCACCGCCAACACCGTGGAGCTGGCGGTGGCGGCGGAGCAGGCCGGAGCTGACTACATCGGTGCCGGGGCGGTGTTCGGCACCACCACCAAGCAGAACGCTAAGAATCTGAGCCTGGACACCCTGAAAGTCATTTGCCAGGCGGTGTCCATCCCGGTGGTGGCCATCGGCGGCATCAACGCCCACAACCTGCCCAACCTGACGGGAACCGGGGCGGCAGGGGCCGCTGTGGTGTCCGCCCTCTTCGCCCAGAAGGATCCGGAGGCGGCTGCTCAAAATCTGCGTACCCTGGCAGACAAGATGGTGGCAGGGCATGGATAAGCAGTTCTGCATTTTTGACATGGACGGTACCCTGGTGGACTCCATGCCCATCTGGAAGTCCTTGGGGAAGGACTATCTGGAGGCCAGAGGCCATCACCCCACCCAGGCCCAGCTGGCCGCCATGGGGCCCATGACCATGCTGGAGGGTGCTGCCTTTCTCATGGAGACCTTTGGGATTGAAGGGCCGCCGGAGCACATTATCGAAGAGATGCACGCCGTTATGGAGGCCCACTACCGCACTGACATCCCTCTGAAGGCTGGTATCCAGGACTATCTGGCGCAGCTGAAACAGCAGGGGGCCAAGCTGTGTGTGGCCACCGCCACGGCGGAGCCGTTGGCCCGGGCCTGCCTGGAGCGGTTGGGGGTGGCTCACCATTTTGATTTCATCCTCAGCTGCGAGACGGTGGGGAAGGGAAAGACCCAGCCCGACGTCTATCTGGAGGCAGCCCGCCGTATGGGAAGTGCCCCAGGGGATACCGCCGTCTTTGAGGATGCTCTTTACGCCGCACAAACGGCCAAAGAGGCCGGATTTTACACCGTTGGAGTGCCGGAGGCGTCCTATGAACAGGATTGGCCCGCCCTGGCTGCTCTGGCGGACGAGACCATCTTAGATTGGAGGAATGCCCTATGACCGTGACTCAGCGGCTCTATGAAGCGGCAAAACCCATCTGGCAGGCTTGCCACGACCACCCCTTTGTGAAAGGCATAGGGGACGGCACCCTGGACCGGGAGAAGTTCCGGCACTTTTTGCTTCAGGACTATCTCTACCTCTTTGACTATGCCAAGGTGTTTGCCTGGGGTGTTGTGAAGGCCAGGGACCCGGAATTGATGCGCTTTTTCTCCGCCAACGTGGACGCCATTCTGGGCGGCGAGATGAAGACCCACCGGGCCTATATGTCAAAACTGGGCATCACCGAGGAGCAGGTCTTTCAGGTGAAGCCTGCCTTGCCCAACTTGTCCTATACCAGCTATATGCTGGCGGTGGCCGCCGCCGGCGGCCCGGCGGAGATCGTGGCCTCCATTCTGGCCTGCTCCTGGAGCTATGCCGAGATCGGCGCCCGGCTGGCCCAGATCCCCGGCGCAGCCGACCACCCCTTCTATGGCGAGTGGGTGCGGGGTTATTCCAGTGAGGAGTACCAGCAAACCAACGACGCTCTTGTGGCCCGGATGGATGCTCTGGCTCAGAATTGCAGCAAGGAGGAGTACCGGCGGCTGGAGGACATCTTCGTGGCCTGCAGCCGGTACGAGCTTGGCTTCTGGGAGATGTCGTGGAGGCTGGAACAGTGAGCGCGCTGGAATTCCGTCAGGTGTCCTATCAGTATCCCTCCGAGGACTTCGATATCATCGACCGGCTGTCCTTTCAGGTGGAGCCGGGGTCCTTCCACTGCGTTCTGGGTGTAAGCGGCTGTGGTAAAAGTACCATCTTTCGCATGACCAACGGCCTGCTCCAGCCCAAGGGCGGGGAGATCCTGGTGGATGGGCAGCCCATTGGGGGGCGGAAGCGGTATTGTGGCTATATGCCTCAGAAGGACCTGCTCTTCCCCTGGCGTACGGTGGGGGAGAATGTAGCCCTGCCTCTGGAGATCGCCGGAGGCCTGTCCAAGGCCCAGCGGCGGCAGAAGGTGGAGGAGGCTCTGGCCGACGTGGGGCTGGAGGGCTGCTGTAACAAGATGCCGGGCGAGCTGTCCGGCGGAATGCGGCAGCGGGCTGCCTTTGCCCGCACCATGCTGACGGGCAGCGACCTGCTGCTGCTGGACGAGCCCTTCTCCGCCCTGGACTTCCTTACCCGCATCTCCATGCAGGAGTGGCTGCTGGACCAGTGGCAGCGGCACAAAAAGACCATCCTCTTTATCACCCACGACGTGGAGGAGGCGGTGTTCCTCTCTTCCAGCGTATTGGTGGTGGAATCCACCCCCATCCACAACCTGACGGAGATCCCGGTACCGGCCGCCTTTCCCCGGGACCGGTCCTGTCTTAAGAACCCGGAGATGGTGGAATTGAAGGAGCGGCTCATCGCGCTGCTGAGAAAGCAGGTGAGCGTATGAAGAAGGCCTGCAAAGCCAATCTGCCCGCCCTCATTTTCCTGCTGGCCCTGGTGATGATTTGGCAGGCGGGGGCCATGGGTATGAACGCCTCCTACATTCTACCCACCCCCTTTGAGATCCTCCAGCGGCTGTGGGAGCTGCGGGAGCCTCTCTTTACCGTCCATCTGCCCGCCACCATGGCGGTGACCGCCATCGGCCTGGCCATTTCCCTGGTGCTGGGGCTGGCCCTGGCGGTGGCCATGGATGCCAGCGGCATGGTGCGGCGGATGCTCTATCCCGTGGTGGTAGTGTCCCAGACCATTCCCACCACCGCCATTGCGCCTCTGTTTGTGCTGTGGTTCGGCTACGGCATCTGGAGCAAGGTGCTGGTGACGGTGCTCATCACCTTTTTCCCCATCACCATTACGGTGTATGACGGTCTGCGTTCGGCCAAGACAGAAATGGCGGAGCTGCTCCAGACCTACGGCGCTACCCGCCGGGAGATCTTCTGGAAGATCAAGGCCCCCTGCGCGCTGCCCTACTTTTTCTCGGCCATCAAAATGGCGGTGCCCATGAGTATTATTGGTGCGGCCATCGGCGAGTGGCTGGGGGCCCAGAGCGGTTTGGGCTATTTCTCCCGCCGGATGATGACCCAGTTGGATGGAGCGGGGGTATTTGCACCCATTGTGATCCTGTCGGTCACCGCCATGGTGGCGGTGGGAATTGTGGCCCTGCTGGAACGGAAGTTTGTCCGCTGGAGGGGCGAATCCTCCTAATCAAAAAGAGAAAGGAAAGATGGATATGAAACGAATTGCAACCCTTGCCCTGGCCGGGGCGCTTCTCCTGGCCGGCTGCTCTGCTCCCGCCGCCAGCGGTCAGGAGACCGGGGGCCAGGACGACCTGCGGGAAATCAGCGTGGTGCTGGACTGGTATCCCAACGCCCTCCATGCCTTCCTCTATGACGCTATTGAGAAGGGCTACTTTGAGGAGGAGGGGCTGAAAGTCAACATCCAGTTCCCCTCCAACGCCAACGACGCCATCTCCCTGGTGGCCGCCGGACAGGCGGAGATCGGCCTGTACTACCAGCAGGACGTGATCATCGCCCGGGCCAATCAGGACGTGCCGGTAAAGTCCATCGGCGCGGTGGTTCAGGGCCCCCTGAACATCGTCCTCTCCCTGAAGGACAAGAACATCACCTCTCCGGAGGATCTGGTGGGCAAGACCGTGGGCTATGCGGGCACCGAGCTGTCCGAGGCCCTGATCCACTCCATCATGGCCTATGTTGGAGCCGATTCCAGCGACGTGACCCTGATTGACGTGGGATTTGACCTGATGAGCTCCATGACCACCGGTAATGTGGATGCCACCATCGGCTGCCTGGTCAACCATGAGGTACCCCAGCTGGAGGAGGAGGGGTTCGAGGTCAACTACTTCGATCTGGACGACTACGGCGTGCCCACCTACTATGAGGGCGTGTTCCTGGCCAGTGACACTATGATCGAAGAGGAGCCCGAGGTGCTTAAGGGCTTCCTGCGGGCCTGCCAGAAGGGCTTTGAGGATATGCAGGCCGACCCGGATGGGGTGCTCCAGATCCTGCTGGACAACCAGAATGAGGAGAACTTCCCCCTGTCCAAGACGGTGGAGCAGAAGAGCATGGAAACCCTGCTGCCCATGATGGAGACGGCGGATGCCCCCTTCCTGACCCAGAGCGCAGAGTGCTGGCAGGAAAACGTGAATTGGCTGCTCAGCGAGGGCCTGATCGACCAGGCCCCTGCGCTGGGCCAGCTGTATGTGGACCTGCTGAGTGAATAAGAAAAGAAATCGCCTGCCGTTTCAACGGCAGGCGATTTTTTGTTATCTTCTTCTGCGGCGTCCGCTGTAGTGAGAGCCGCCGCTATAGGAGTAGCCGCCCCGGCGTCCGCCCCGCCGGCCCCGGAAGAAGAGACGGCGGATGATGAGGTATACGATAAAGACCAGCAGGATCACCAGAATGATCTTTACCCACAGCTGGGAGAAAAAGCGCTGGATGCGGTCCAGATTGTAGAGCAGGGGATCGGCATCAACGGCAATGCTGGCTACCAGGGGGAGGGAGCCGTATTCCTTGCCGTTGAAGGTGGCGGTGATGGTACCCAGCACCTGGCCTTTTTCTACAGGAGCCTCCACGGTATTGGCGTTCAGAGTATAGTCATACTTGAAATCCTCAGTGGAGATGTCATTGGGCAGCAGTGCGGTGATCTCACCCTGGGGTTCCAGGGTCACATAGTTGGTGCCCTTGCCCAGGGTGACCTCCACCTCGGGAATATCCCGCTTGGTGGCATCCAGAATGGTCTGGGTGGAGAAGTTATTGAAGCCCCACTCAAACAGCCGGATGGTTTCGGAGAAGTCGGTGCGGCCCTTGCTGCCGGTGGAGCCCGGCTCCCGCTCACAGCCCATAACCACCGAGATCAGGCTCCGGTCCTCCTTGGTGGCGGCAGCGGCCAAGCAGTAGCCCGATTCGTTGGTGTGGCCGGTCTTGATGCCGGTGGCGTAGGAGTAGAGGTAACCGGTCACGTTCCAGTTGGAGATCAGGGCGTTGGTGGAGTGAACGGTGCGGACCTCAGGATGGATGTTGGTGGCGGGCATATCGTAGCTCTTGGTGGTGACAATGGTACGGAAGGTCTCGCGCTTCATGGCCTCCTGACACATGAGAAAGACGTCGTAGGCAGAGGTGTAGTGGTTGTCATCGTGGTAGCCGTGGGTGTTGGTGAAATGGGTGTCCGTCATGCCCAGCTCGGCTGCCCGCTGATTCATCAGGTCCACAAAGCTGGCCACGTCGCCGGCCACCGCCTCGGCCATCACATTACAGGCCTCGTTGGCGGAGGGGATCAGGGCGGCGTACAGCAGGTCGATGATCCGGATCTCCTCGCCCTCCTTGATGTCGGCGGTAGAGGCGCCAGCGCCGATGCCGGTGTGGATGCTGGCACTGGCGGTGACGGTCTGGTCCAGGGAGAGCTTGCCCTCATCCACCGCCTCCAGGGTGAGCAGGCAGGTCATCACCTTGGTGATGGAGGCGGGATACATCTTCTCGTGGGCGTTTTTCTCGTAGAGGACCTCATTGGTATTGGGGTCCACCAAAACGGCAGCTTTGGCGTTGACATCCATCTCGTCCAGAATGGCGCTGCCGCTGCTGGCGGAGGCGAAGGTGGTAAGTAGTCCGGTGATCAGGACTAGGGAAAGAAACAGGGAGAGCAGTCTTGATTTTTTCATAGGAAACTCCATTTGTGTATGATATAATAAGATCAAAGTTTTCTTATCCATTATAGCAAACCCTGGACCTGGAAGCAACGGGAAGGCGGTTACAAAATATGAAGATTTCCAAACTGGAACTAATTTCCCTCCTGTTGGCCGCCGCCTTTGCGGCTTTTGCGGCGGGGTGGTTTCTGCGGGGCGCTTCCAGCGCTCAACCTGTACGGGTGGAGACGGAGAACTTGCTGGCGCAACCTACCGCCGTCACAGTTCCAGTCACCTCTGCCCAGCCGTCAGCTGTCCCGGTAGCTACCGGGACTCCGGCACCGGAAAGTGAGAACCCTGCGGCCTCGCCCTCCGACAAAATCAATTTGAACACCGCCACAATGGAGGAATTGATGACACTGCCCGGCATTGGCGAGAAGCGGGCGGCTGCCATCGTCGCCGACCGGGAGGCCAACGGCCCCTTCCGGGTGCCGGAGGACCTGACCCGTGTAGACGGCATCGGCGAGGGCATTTTAGGCGGACTGATTGATATGGTTACCGTTTCTTAATAAAAAAGGAGGAACTGCCTTGAAAATATTGGTTGTGGACGATGAAAAGGTGCTGGTCAAGGGCATCAAGTTCAACCTGGAGAGCGAAGGCTACCAGGTGGAAGTGGGCTACGACGGGGAAGAGGCGGTGGAGCTGGCCCGGGGAGGCGGCTTCGACCTCATCATCCTGGACCTGATGATGCCCAAAATCGACGGACTTCAGGCCTGTATGCGGATTCGGGAGTTTTCCAACGTGCCCATCATCATGCTCACCGCCCGCAGCGAGGACACCGACAAGATCATCGGCTTTGAATGTGGGGCGGATGACTATATTACCAAGCCTTTCAACATCCTGGAGCTGAAAGCCCGTGTGCGAGCCCTGCTCCGCCGGGCAGGCATGGCTGCCCAGCAGATGGGCGGTGGCCGCAAGCTGGTCATCGGGCACATTACCCTGGACCCGGATGCCCGGGCGGCCTGGAAGGACGGCAAGAGCGTGGATCTGACTGCCAAGGAGTTTGACCTGATGGAGCTGTTGATGCGCAATCCAGGCCGGGTGTACAGCCGGGAGAATCTGCTCAACGTGGTGTGGGGCTATGAGTACGCCGGTGACTACCGGACGGTGGATGTGCACGTCCGCCGCCTGCGGGAGAAACTGGAGCTGGACCCTGCCAATCCAACCTACATCCTCACCAAGTGGGGCGTGGGCTATTATTTGAAGAATGGATAATCAGAAGAGAGAAGAGGGGGCCAGACGAGTGCCCTTCTGGCGATCCCTCCGGGTTAAGTACGCCATGACCTATCTGGTCATTGTGGCGGCGGTGGTGGTACTGCTCAACACCTATCCGGTGATGGTGACCCAGACTCTGGCCTACCAGTCCAAGCAGACCTCCCTGCAGAACCAGGCCTCGGTGCTGGCTTCCGCCCTGGCTACCGGGCCGGAAGCCCTGACTCAGGAGGGAGCCACCAAGACGGTCAGCCTGCTGCTGGGCAGCCTGGGGGTGACCCGGGTGGTGGTCACCGATCCCAACGGCTTGGTGCTGTGTGACTTTCAGGAGGGCAGCCAGCGGTCGGATACCGCTGGCCAGTATGCCATGATCTGGGAAATTGTCACGGCTTTGCAGGGCAATGATGTGTTCCGATCGGAGTATGAGGACGGGGCGTTGTGCAGCCGGGCGGCGGTTCCGGTGACCTACCGTTCCATGACTCAGGGAGCGGTTTACCTCTATGAGTACGACGCTCAGCAGGGGGCCCTGCTCCAGGGCATTCAGAACAACCTGCGGACCATTTCCATTGTGATCTGTGTGGTGACGGCGGCGATGGGCGTGGTGTTCTCCAAAGCCCTGACCCGGCGGATCGCCCTGCTGCTGCGGGGTATCCATACGGTGCGCCAGGGCGAGTACAGCCACCGGGTTACCGTTAAGGGCGGGGACGAGCTCAGCCGTCTGGCCGACGAATTCAACGAACTGACCGGGCGGCTCCAGACCACGGAGGAGGTGCGTCGGCGCTTTGTCTCCGACGCCTCCCACGAGCTGAAAACCCCGCTGGCCTCCATCCGTCTGCTGACCGACTCTATCCTCCAGGCGGATAATATGGACGGCGATACTGCCCGGGAATTTCTCATTGATATCGGGGACGAGGCCGAGCGCCTTACCCGTATTACCGAAAAGCTGCTCACCCTCACCCGTTTGGACACCGCCCATGAGATCCATACCGGACCGGTGGACGTCAAGACGGTGGTGGAGCGGGTGGAGCATATGCTCACCCCCCTGGCCCGAGCGGCAGAGGTGGAACTGAAGCTGTGGCTCCAGAGCGGATGTATCATTCGGGCTACCGAGGACGATCTGTATCAGGTGGCATTTAACCTGATGGAGAACGCCGTGAAATACAACCTGCCCGGCGGCACCGTGACCGTGACCCTGAAGCAGGAGGAAGATCAGGTGATCCTGCTGGTAGAGGACACCGGCGTGGGTATTCCGGAGGCTGATCTGCCCAAGATCTTCGACCGGTTTTACCGGGTGGACAAGGCCCGTTCCCGGGCCGCGGGCGGTACCGGCCTGGGCCTGTCCATTGTCCGGGACACGGTGCGCCAGCACGGCGGAACCGTGACCGCCCGGCGGCGGGAGCCGGAAGGCACCTGCTTTGAAGTGCGATTTTCCTGCTGGACGGAGAAGGGAGGGGAGGAACCGTGAGCAAGCGAGGCATATCGGTGCTGCTCTGTGCCGCCCTTTTGACCGCCAGTGGATGTGCTGCCCAGGAGGCCGGATCCGGCAAGCAGGATGGCCAGAGCTATGTGATCTATTACTCTGCCCTGTCAAATGAGGAGGGAGAATCAGCGGTAGAGGGGGAGCGCCGGGTCCTTTCTCAGGGACAGGAGACCATTCCCGGCCTGATGGAACTGCTGCTGGAGCAGCCCCAGTCGCCGGAGCTGACCACCCCCTTCCCCAGCGGCCTGCAGCTGCTGGATTGGCAGTTGAAGGAGGGAGTACTCCATCTGGACCTGTCCGACCAATATTACAGCCTCTCCGGGGTCAACCTGACCCTGGCTGACGCCTGCCTGACCCTGACCCTCTGTCAGCTGGAGGAGGTGGACTCTGTCTATGTGACCGTGGAGGGCCATGAACTGCCCTATCGCTCTATTCAACAGCTGTCCGCGGAAGATATTCTGTTGGCCGGCGGTGCGGATGAGCCCATGTCCCTGGGTGTGGATCTGTGGTATCTGCGGCAGGGAGGACAGAATTTGGGCGTGGAACGGCGCCAGATCATCAAGGATGTGGACCAGACTGTGGTAGAGGCGGTGCTGTCTGCCTGGGCCGAGGGGCCGGAAGAGGCAGGACTGAGTCCCTGCCTGCCCCAGGGAAGCCAGATCCTGTCGGCTCAGGTAGAGGACGGTGTTTGTCTGGTGGATCTGTCTCCTGAGTTTATCCAGGGGCTGCCCGGCAGTGAAACAACGGCGGCCCTGATGGTGTACGCCATGGTCAATACCCTGTGCGAACTGGATGGGGTGGAGGCGGTACAGCTCTACATCGATGGAGAGCCGGCACCTGCTGTAGGCAGCTTGCCTCTGGACCGGGCCCTGATCCCGGACACCACCCTGGGCACGGAAGGGTAAGTATTGACAACCGGCGTTACCGGGTGTACCATACCACATATTATTTGATGCTTCATAGCATTAGTGTGTGATGAGATCCAGCACTGTAACCCACGCAAAGAAAGGAAGAATCAGCCCATGAGCCAGCACCGTATTAGTACCCAGTGTATCCACGCGGGCTATACCCCCGGCAACGGAGAGCCCCGAAACATCCCCATTGTTCAGTCCACCACCTTCCGGTATGTCACCGGGGAGCAGATGGGGGCCCTCTTTGATCTGGAGGCCAGCGGTTATTTTTATACCCGGCTGCAAAACCCCACCAATGACCATGTGGCGGCCAAGATCTGCGCCCTGGAGGGGGGCACTGCGGCCATGCTTACTTCCTCCGGTCAGGCTGCTTCTTTCTATGCTATTTTTAATATCGTTTCCTGCGGAGAGCACGTGGTTTGCTCCTCCTCCATCTACGGCGGTACCTATAACCTTTTCGCCGTGACCATGAAGCGGATGGGCATTGACTTTACCTTTGTGGACCCAGACTGCACCGAGGAGGAGTTGAATGCCGCTTTCCGGCCGGAGACCCGGGCGGTGTTTGGCGAGACCATCGCCAACCCGGCTCTCACCGTGCTGGACATTGAGAAGTTTGCCAAGGCGGCCCATGCCCACGGTGTGCCCCTCATCATCGACAATACCTTTGCCACCCCGGTGAACTGCCGTCCCATTGAGTGGGGAGCCGACATTGTCACCCACTCCACCACCAAGTACATGGACGGCCACGCCAACGCGGTGGGAGGCGCCATTGTGGACTCCGGTAAGTTTGACTGGACCGCCCACGCCGATAAGTTCCCCGGTCTGACCACCCCCGACGAGAGCTATCACGGCATTACTTACACCGAACGTTTCGGCCTGGAGGGGGCCTACATCACCAAGGCCACCGCTCAGCTCATGCGGGACCTGGGCGCCATTCCCTCTCCCCAGAACTGCTATTATCTGAACATCGGCCTGGAGACTCTGCCTCTGCGGGTGGCAAAGCACTGTGAGAACGGTCTGGCCGTGGCCAAATTCCTGAAGGACCATCCCAAGGTGGCCTGGGTGCGTTACCCCGGCATGGAGGGGGACCCCTACTACGAGCGGGCTCAGAAGTATATGCCTAATGGTACCTGCGGCGTGGTGTCCTTCGGCGTGAAGGGCGGCCGTGAGGCGGCTTCCAAGTTCATGGCAGGTCTGAAGCTGGCCTCCATCGCCACCCATGTGGCCGATGCCAAGACCTGCACCCTGCATCCCGCCTCCACCACCCACCGCCAGATGACCGATGAGGAGCTGGCCGCCGCCGGCGTCTCCCCCGACCTGGTGCGCCTCAGTGTGGGCATCGAGGATATCAACGATATTCTGGAGGACGTGGCCCACGCCCTGGAGCAGGTGTAAGCCATGGTAGTAGATCCCAACGTATACAGCGGCCCGCCCGCGGAGGAGCGCCATCCCAACGAGATGGCGGTGTATGCCTATCTGGACAAGCTGGGTATCTCCTATCAGCGGTGTGACCATGACTATGCCAACACCATGGAGGACTGTAAGGCGGTGGAGCAGGTGCTGGGGGCTCCTATCTGCAAGAACCTGCTGCTCACCAACCGAAAGCAGACCGACTTCTACCTGTTGATGATGCCGGGGGACAAGCCCTTCAAAACCAAGGACGTCACCGCCCAGCTGGGTTGTGCCAGGCTGTCCTTTGCCACGCCGGAGCATATGATGGACCTGCTGGGGGCTGCCCCTGGCTCTGCCAGTGCTTTTGAGCTGGTGCACGACAAGGAGGGGAAGGTGCAGCTGGTGATGGACCGAGAGCTGATGGAAGGGGACTTTATCAGTGGTCATCCCTGCTTTTCCACCTCTACCCTCAAGCTGACCCGGTCCGATTTTCTGGACCGCTTTCTGCCGGCGGTGGGCCACAAGCCCATCCTGGTGGATTTGCCCTGGCCGGAGCCGGAAACAGAAGTATGATATTGGGCGTGCCGCATTTGCGGCACGCCCTTTTGCATCATGGCTGGGAATATGGTATACTGTGGCAAAAAGGAGGGGGAGTCATGCTGGCCTATACTTATGTGGAGCGGGGGAAATTTGCCCTGCTGAACAAGCCAAAACCCCAGCTGATGGAGGACGGGGATGCCATTGTAAAGGTTACCCTGTCCAGCATCTGCACCAGTGATCTGCATATCAAGCACGGCTCGGTGCCCCGGGCGGTGCCCGGGATCACGGTAGGCCACGAGATGGTGGGCATCGTGGAGCAGATAGGCGCCGGGGTGTCCACGGTAAAACCCGGCGACCGGGTGACCGTGAACGTGGAGACCTTCTGCGGCCAGTGCTGGTTTTGCCGCCACGGCTGGGTAAATAACTGCACCGATCCTAACGGCGGATGGGCCCTGGGCTGCCGCATCGACGGCGGTCAGGCTGAGTATGTCCGGGTGCCCTATGCGGACCAGGGGCTGAACAAGATCCCGGACGAGGTATCCGACCGGCAGGCCCTCTTCGTGGGGGATATCCTGGCTACCGGGTACTGGGCGGCGGATATTTCAGAGATCAGCCCGGAGGACACGGTGCTCATCATCGGCGGCGGCCCCACCGGCCTGTGTACCCTCCAGTGCGTCCAGCTTCAGAGTCCCCGACAGATCATTCTGTGCGAGCGGGACCCTCTGCGCCGGGCCTTTGTGGAGGCACACTATCCCGGTGTGCTGACGGTAGGACCGGAGGAGGCGGAGGCCTTTGTGCAGGCTCACAGCGACCATGGCGGCGCCGATGTGGTGCTGGAGGTGGCGGGCAGACCGGATACCTTCCGCTTGGCCTGGCAGTGCGCCCGGCCCAATGCCGTAGTGACGGTGGTGGCCCTGTATGACAATGACCAGGTGCTGCCCCTGCCAGAGATGTACGGCAAGAACCTGACCTTCAAGACCGGCGGGGTGGACGGCTGCAACTGTGCCCAAACGCTGGATCTGATCGCGCAGGGGAAACTGGATACCACCGCCCTTATCACCCATACCTATCCTCTCAGCCGTATTGAGGAGGCCTATGAGCTTTTTGAGAACCGGCGGGACGGCGTAATTAAGGTAGCCGTGACAGCGGACGAGACAGATGGATAAGGCTGGAGAATTTGTGAAAGATATGGGTTTACAAACGTCGAAAGATGACATAAAATAAGATATCCCAGCAACCGCAAGAGAGTGTAGAGGAGAGTAAAAGCATATGTATTGTGAACACTGTGGGACTCAGATCCCGGACGGCAGCATATTCTGTGTTGCCTGTGGAAAGAAGCAGTCCGGCGGCGTTGTCACGGAGGAGCCCCGGCAGGATATGATTCCGCCCCAGGAGCCTGAGACTGTCGTGCCCCAGGCGGAGCCGGAGAACACCCCGTCCAACGATGAATTTGACTGGAGTACCTTTAACCCCGTGCCGGAGGAGCCGGTGGAGCAGGTAAAGGCCGAGCCGGAACCTGTTCAGCAGGAGCCTCAGAGCCCCTGGCAGGCAAGCAGCGCGCCCCAGCAGGAAGCCCAGAGTCCTTGGCAGGCTTCCGCTCCGCAGCAGGAGACTCAGAGTCCCTGGCAGGCCAGTACTTCTCAGCAGGAGCCCCAGCAGAATTCCTGGCAGGGCAGCCAGCAGAACGCCCAGTCCGGCGGCTGGCAGCAGAGTGGCTGGCAAAACAGTACTCAGCAGAGTGCTCCCGGCTGGCAGCAGAATAGCTGGCAGAACGGCGCTCAGCAGAGTGCACCCGGTTGGCAGCAGCAGAATAACTGGCAGCAGAGCGGCTGGCAGAATAATCAGCAGCCCGGTGGCTGGCAGAGTGCTCCCCAGCAGGGCTATCAGGGCGGCTGGCAGTCTGCGCCCCAGCAGAGTGCCTACAGTTCCCCCTATGAGGAGCGGAGACAGCCCACCTACAGCAACGGCCGAATTGATTACGGCTGCCCCATGAACTGGTATAAGTTCCAGGTCTATTTTAACATGATCCCCACCGCCTTTTTCTACCTGATCCTGGGTGCGCTCCTGGTTGGTATGGCTGCAGCTACGTCTAGCTATAGTTACAGCATCGAGTATTTCTACCGGGATTTCATCTATGCGCTGAGCGAACCCCAGGGTGCAATCCTGATGTATCTGCCTGCCTTCATTCCTAATCCGATGATCATCGGCCTGATTTCTGCGGCTTATGGCGTCTTGATGCTGGTGGCCTGGGTAAAGATGATCCGGCTTCGGCAGGGCGGATGGAGCCTGTACCTGGTGCTCAGTGCATTGCCCACCGCATTTTTGGCCTTTAATTTGTTTATGGTGTTTGTCCAGGTGGGGCAGTACATCCCCAGCAGCTATTTGATGGAGTACATGACATTCCCCCTGATTGGTATGGCTGTCAATGTGCTGATCCTGATTCTGCAGATCGTCTACTTCAAAAAGCGGTCCTATCTGTTCGTTAATCGCTGATCATAAAATAAAAAAAGAGTTCCGCGCCACTGGCGCGGAACTCTTTTTTTACATTTCCCGGCGGCCCTCCAGGGCACGCATAAGGGTGGCGTCGTCGGCATATTCCAGATGACTGCCTACCGGAATACCGTAGGCCAGCCGGGTCACCCTGACCCCGAAGGGGCGCAGCAGACGGGAGAGATACATGGCGGTGGCCTCTCCCTCAGTGTCCGGGTTGGTGGCCATAATGACCTCGCTGACCCCGCCTTCGGCCACCCGGTTTACCAGCTCCTTCACCCGCAGCTCATCGGGCCCCACATGGTTCATGGGGGAGATGACGCCGTGAAGGACGTGGTACACACCGGGATACTCCCGGGAGCGCTCCATAGCGGCCACATCTTTGGGGTCTGCCACCACGCAGATGACTGAGGGGTCACGCTTGGGGTCCTGGCAGATGGGACACAGGCCGTCTCCCTGGGAGAAATTCTGACAGACCGGGCAGCAGTGGATGGCGGCCTTTGCCTCGGTGATGGCCTGAGCGAAGGCGGCGGCATCCTCCTCCGGCAGGGAGAGGACATAGAAGGCCAGCCGCTGAGCGCTCTTCCGGCCAATGCCGGGCAGCCGGGCGAACTGCTCCACCAGCTGCTCCAGCGCGGGGGGAAAATATTGCATAGATGAAAACATCCCTTCTTAGAGATCGATCCCCTGAGTGCGGGGAGGGGAACCCGCCTGGATGAGGGCGTCCACATCCAGGGCGCGGCAGCGCAGGTCCAGTTGGGGACAGGCTACCCAGTCCACGTCGGGGAGTTCCTGACCGTATTTCACCGTGTGGGCCACCGTGCCTGGCAGCAGATAGGAGTTGTGGGGCACATTCAGCGGGCAGAGATAAAAATCGCCGGTGTGCAGCACCCGGGGAATAAGGGCTCCGTCCCGCTCCTCCACCACCAGCATAGTGCCCTGCTGAATCACATTCAGCTCATGGACATACCGATGGAGGTGGCTGTTCTGCCAGCCGCTCTGGTCGCTGGCCTCGGTACGGATGTAGGAACTTCCGTCACAGGCGCACAGCCGGAACCGCAGCTCGCCGTTGTCCATCCGCTCATGACGGGTGGTGATGCCCAGGTCTTTGGCCTGCCGGTCGGTCAGGGGCGCAGGCATAGTCAGCCCTCCCGCAGGGCGGCGATGGCGGCAGCGGGGTCCACCGCTCCGTACACCGCGGAACCGGCCACCAGGGTATCGGCGCCGGCGGAGATCACCTTCCCGGCGGTCTTGGGACTGATCCCGCCGTCTACCTCCAGACGGCAGGCGGGATTATAGCGATCGATGAGGGTACGGACCTGATGGATGGTGTCCAGCTGGTGTTCCATAAAGGCCTGGCCGCCGAAGCCGGGCTCCACCGTCATGACCAGCACCATATCCAGGTTCTCCAGATAGGGGAGAATGGCGCTGGCGGCGGTGATGGGCCGCAGTGCTACCGCCTTTTTCACCCCGAACTCGTCCATGAGGCGGAGCGCCTCGGCGATGCGGGTGGGGTGGTCGGCCTCCAGGTGGACCGACAGCAGGTCGGCCCCCGCCTTGGCAAAGGCCTCAATGTAGTGCACCGGCTTGTCGATCATCAGGTGCACGTCCAGGAACATATCGGTGCACTTGCGGATGGACTGGACCACCGGTACGCCGATGGTGATGTTGGGGACAAAGCAACCGTCCATGACGTCTACATGGAGCCAGTCGGCGGAGGATACCCGCTGGATATCCCGCTCCAGGTTTACAAAATCGGCGGAGAGGATGGAAGGGGCGATCTTGATCATCATTTACCACTCCATTATCAAAAAAGATGGGGAGAACGGGCAAAGAGCCTGTCCCTCATTGGCGGATGGGCCGGGGCAAAGGGAAAGTTGGGAACATAAGATACAGCAAGCGGATGACGCCCGGGGCCCCGCCGCTCCCCCCGCGTACCCACGGGCTGCCGGCCCGGCGGTCTATGCTCCGGAATCGCGCGCCGCATCATATAGTGTCCGGGGGAGCGTGCTCCCCCGGACACAGTTGGTTTGCGGGGGCCGGTCCGCTTAATTATAGAAGTCGTTGGTGTGGCACTCCCGGGCCTGATAGCCGGCAGCACACATGGCGTCCAAAATGGCCCGCTTGTGGGTGTGGCCAAAGGCCTCCAGGGTAACCCGCAGCTCCACGCCGCTCTGGCGATTGATGTTGATAAACTGGTTATGCTCCAGCTTGATGATGTTGCCGTTGGCCTCGGCCACGATCTGGGCCACCCGCAGCAGCTCGCCGGGACGGTCGGGCAGCTGAACGGAGAAGGTGAATACCCGGCCCCGGTTGATGAGACCGTGCTGTACCAGGCTGGCTACCGTGATCACGTCCATGTTGCCGCCGGAGAGGACAGGCACCACGTTCTTGCCCTTGCACTTGAGGTGATTCAGGGCGGCAATGGGCAGCAGACCGGCATTTTCCACGATCATCTTGTGCTTTTCCATCATATCCAGGAAGGCATCCACCAGTTCGTCGTCGTCGATGGTGATGATGTCGTCGATGTTCTGCTGGATGTAGGGGAAGATCTGGTCGCCGGGGGTCTTGACCGCCACGCCGTCGGCAATGGTCTCCACCTTGTCCAGGGTGACCACATGACCGGCATCCAGGCTGGCCTTCATGGAGGCGGCCCCGGTGGGCTCCACGCCGATGACGGCGACGTTGGGATTGAGCAGCTTGGCCAGGGTGGACACGCCGGTGGCCAGTCCGCCGCCGCCGATGGGCACCAGGATCACGTCCACGTCGGGCAGGTCCTGGAAGATTTCGTAAGAGATGGTGCCCTGGCCGGTGGCGATGGCGGGATCGTTGAAGGGATGGACGTAGGTCAGGCCCTCCTCAGCAGACAGCTTGGCGGCCAGCTCGGCGGCGTCGTCAAAGGTCTCGCCGTGGAGCACTACCTTGGCACCGTAATCCTTGGTGTTGTTTACCTTCACCAGGGGAGTGGTGGTGGGCATGACGATGGTGGCGCTCACGCCGGCCTGCTGGGCGGCGTAGGCCACACCCTGGGCGTGGTTGCCGGCGGAGGCGGTGACCAGACCCTTGGCCTTTTCTTCCTCGGTCAAGGTGCTGATTTTATAGTAGGCGCCCCGGATCTTGTAGGCGCCGGTGACCTGCATATTTTCCGGCTTGATGTAGATATGGTTGCCGGTTGCCTTGGAAAAGGCGGTGCTGTAGACCAGACTGGTGTTCCGGATGACCCCGGAGAGCACGCTGCGGGCCTCCTTAAATTCTTTCAGGGTGAGCATGGGGCAAGACTTCCTCTCTAAAAACGGAATATCGGAATATGTTTTTAATGATACTGACTTTTTGAGGGAAAGTCAACGTGTTCTTGACAGGGGAATGGGGGAACGGTACAATGATTTGGAAGAACAAGCCGGCGCTGCCGGTATGGAATATGGAGGGACGCAGTCATGGCTGACAACATGGATTTTACCCCGGAGCTGACGCTGACCCCGGATCTGGGTACCGCCGCGGCGGAAGCGCCTGCCGCGCCTCAGTTGAGCCTGGACCCCAACGCCAGTGAGGAGGCCAAGGCCATTCAGTTGGACGAAAGCCAGCTCACCGAAGCTGAGCGCAAGATGGTGGATGACTTTGCCCAGAAGATCGATCTGACCGATACCAATCTGGTGCTCCAGTACGGCGCTGCGGCCCAGAAGAACATTGCCGGTTTCTCGGAAAATACCCTCAACTCGGTGCGTACCAAGGATCTGGGCGAGGTGGGACAGGCCCTGTCCTCTCTGGTGGTGGAGCTGAAGGGCTTCGGCGGCGAGGAGGACGAGAAGGGCTTCTTCGGCTTCTTCAAGAAGAAGCGCAACCAGCTGGAGGCCATGAAGGCTTCCTACTCCAAGGCGGAGACCAACGTGAATAAGATCGTGGAGGTGCTGGAGGCCCACCAGGTGACCCTGATGAAGGACATCGCCATGCTGGACCAGATGTACGACCTCAACACCAAATATTATAAGGAACTGACCATGTATATCCTGGCGGGCAAGAAGCGCCTGGCCCAGGTGCGGGCCGGAGAGCTGGAGCAGCTGCGTCAGAAGGCGGCCCAGAGCGGCGCCCAGGAGGACGCCCAGGCCTATAACGACCTGGCCAATATGTGCACCCGCTTTGAGAAGAAGATCCACGACCTGGAGCTGACCCGGATGATCTCCATCCAGATGGGGCCCCAGACCCGGCTGATCCAGAACAACGACACCCTGATGCTGGAGAAGATCCAGTCCTCTCTGGTGAACACCATCCCCCTGTGGAAGAGCCAGATGGTGCTGGCCCTGGGGCTGGAGCACTCCCGTCAGGCCACCGCCGCCCAGAGCGCGGTGACCAACATGACCAACGAACTGCTGCAAAAGAACGCCGATATGCTGAAAATGGGCACTTTGGAGACCGCCAAGGAGGCCGAGCGCTCCGTGGTGGACCTGGAGACCCTCCAGCATACCAACCAGCAGCTCATCTCCACCCTGGATGAGGTCATGAACATCCAGCAGGAGGGCGCCCAGAAGCGCCGGGAGGCCGAAGCGGAGCTGGGCCGTATCGAAGGCGAGCTGAAGCAGAAGCTTCTGGAATTGAGAGGCTAAGCAGGAACAATTAAAAGGCGCTGCAATATCATTGCAGCGCCTTTTTTGACATCAGATGGACATATCTTTTTGCTATCCTGTGAATGAAAGGAGAGGGGAGCCATGGCGGACCATATTCTGGTGGTGGAGGACGAGGCCCGTATCCGTGATATTATTCGGGACTACTTTACTGCTCACGGTCTGGACTGCGATCTGGCCCGGGACGGGGAGGAGGCCCTGGACCTGCTGCGGGACCACGACTACGATGCCATGCTGCTGGACGTGCTCATGCCAAACCTGGACGGCTTTTCGGTCTGCCGGGTGGTACGCGCCAAGAGCCGGATGCCCATCCTCTTCCTTACCGCTCTGGGCAGTGAAGAGGATGTGCTTCAGGGGTACGCCCTGGGCGCGGATGACTATGTGACCAAACCCTTCTCCCTGGCGGTATTGCTGGCCAAGACAAAGGCGGTGATCCGCCGCAGCCGGGGAGCGGGAGATAGTGAGATCTTGAGATGCGGAGCCATTGCCGTGGACCTTGCTGGACATACCTGCACCGCAGCGGGGAAGCCGGTAAGCCTGACCAAGCGGGAATATGACCTGCTGCTCTGCCTCATCCGCAACAAAGGTCAGGTGCTCAGCCGGGACCGGCTGCTGGACAAGGTGTGGGGCATCGACTTCGAGGGAGGCCAGCGGGCGGTAGACGTACGCATCAAGAGTCTGCGCTCCGCTCTGGGGACTGCCGGGAAACAGATTAGGACGGTGTTCAAAACAGGGTATCGAATGGAGGGGGACTGACATGAAGAATGGACGGCTCCTGCTGAAACGTTTTGTGCTGATGTCAGTGATCTTTCTGCTGCTGTGGGGGGCGGTCATGGGGGCCGCCGTCTGGCGGAACAGCCAGTGGAGCCGGGAAGATGTCTCCCGGCGCATGAATGAATATCGTATGGGATTCCAGCGCAACAGCCAGCTGACCTGGTCGCCGGGGACGCATACCGGGGTGGTGTACTTCGGGACCTGGGACCCGGAGCGGGCAGACATACTGCTGAGCCGGAATACCTATCTGCTGGGCCGCTATGGGGGACAGCTGGTGAGTCGGGCCTATGACAAGGAGGGGAGCCTGCTGGGTCAGAGCCAGCTGCTCACGGCCTCGATCACCGTGTATCCGCCGGGAGATACCGTGCATTTTGAGGATTATGATCTGCTCTTTGACCCGGTGATGACGGACGAGGAGCAGGTGGCGGCGGCCCGCATTCTGGAGGAACACCCCTGGCTCACCGGGTCGGAACCCTACGGCAACCCGGAGCAGGACAGCTTTGAGGGAGTGGTGGTCACCGGCTGGCGGGATGGGGCTGTGATCTATCCACAGAAGGTGGTACTGAAGTTTGCTGACGGCCCTGTCACCCTGATGGAGTCGAAAAGTGGTTTTTTCCAGGGAAAGGAACTGGAAGAATATCAAGCCTTTGATGTGCAGATCTACGCCGCCTTGGTAGGGGCAGGCGGGCCGGAGGCCCGGCTGGAAGCGTACCAGGCCATGGAAGAGAAATTGGACCAGCTGGAGTTATATTGGGAGGAACACGGTGGAAGCATCGCCCTGGGGGATGGAGTGACCATGATGACCCCGTGCGAAGAGATGACCCTTGCCACCACCTATCAGCTGCCTGATACTTATTATTTCTATGGGTTGGGTCCCCTTGCCCTGAGTACCCTGGGGGCGGCGGTGGCCCTGGCGCTGTTCACCGCCTGGCTGGAGAGTCGGGCCATCCGGCGGGAACGGGCCTTCGTCCGGGGGGCGGCCCATGAACTCAAGACTCCTCTGGCGGTGCTGCGCACCCATGCCGAGGCCCTGCGGGAGGACATCGACCCCGCCAAGCGGGGCCAGTACCTGGACACCGTAGTGGCTGAGAGCGACCGGATGGCGGCCCTGGTGGGGAGCCTGATGGACCTGGCCCGGCTGGAGAGCGGCGGCAAGGTGGAGCGGGAGCCCCTGGATCTGGCCGCGCTGGTGGAGAATGGTGCTGCACGGCTGTCCCTGCTGGCGGAGGAAAAGAACATTGAACTGCGTACTCAACTGGCCCCGGCATCCATGCTGGGGGACCGGCTGCGGTTGGAGGAAGTGGTGGACAATCTGGCGGACAATGCCCTGCGCCACTGCACCCCCGGCGGCGCGGTGACCATTGCCCTGGCCCAAAAGGGACGGCGGATCACGCTGACCGTGGACAATGACGGCCCCGTCATCCCGCAAAAACATCTGGACCGCCTGTTCGAGCCCTTCTACCGGGGGGATGAGGGCCGCAGCCGGGCGGACGGAGGTACCGGTTTGGGCCTGGCCATTGTCCGGGCGGCGGTGGAGGCCCATGGAGGCCGCTGCTGGGCGGTCAACCGGACGGGGGGCGTGACCTTTACGGTGGTGCTGCCCGGGTTGCAATCGGAAACATGATGTGGTATCATTTCCTCAACAAGGTAGAAACGATTGTGAGGGAGTACCATGGGATATAACCGTCCTGAGTCCAAGTGGCTGGCACGGGATGCCATGCGGGGGGCCTATCCCCACCCCATGCTGGTGACGCTGGTGTATGTGCTGCTGACCGGTGTACTGAGCAGTGTGGTGCTGAATTTTGTATCTGAGCCTTTTCAGGCTGCCTATTTTTATCTGACAGAGACCAGCTATGAAGTGGAAGAGATCCTGACCGCCATCTTTACCCCCCAGCGCATTGCGGTGATTCTGGTCATGGAGCTGCTGCTGGCGCTCTATAGCTGGGTGATGGATTACGGATATACCTCCTATAGCCTGCGATTGACCCGGCGGGAAGGTCCCAGCTACCGAAATCTGCTGGATGGCTTTTATACGATAGGACGGGCACTGGCTGTGAATTTCCTGTCGGCCCTGTTTGTGTTCCTGTGGGGGCTCATCGGTATGGCGGTCTATGTGGGCTTTGTGTTCCTGGCCTATCTAATGCACAGCGTCACCCTGATCCTTGTCGGCGCTTTGATCATGCTGGTTTGGATGATTGCCATATCCTATCGTTACCGGCTGGCGGTCTACTTTCTGCTGGACCACCCGGAGATGGGCGCCCTGGAGGCCATTGGCCACAGCCGCCACGCCATGCGGGGCAATATCATGGCACTGTTCGTACAGGACCTGTCCTTCCTGGGATGGCTGATTTTGTCTCCCTTCACCCTGGGTATTCTGAGCCTGTGGATCGGCCCCTATATGGGGGCGGCCAATGCCAATTTTTATAACTGGGTGGTGTATGGAGCCTTTCCTCAGCGGCCTCAGCCCGGCGGGTGGAACGGACCTTACGGCGGGATGTAACCAAAGTAGGCATTGTATTTTCGGACGAAGATGATATAATAGAAACAACAACTGAATCCAATCAGCGGTTGGTAGCTGTCCGTCCTCAGGGGCGGAGCTTTCAATGGGAATGCGGTGCAAGTCCGCAGCAGCCCTCTCTACTGTAAGGATGACGAGCGCTCATAAGGTCACTGTCCGGGTACGGATGGGAAGACGGGCGTAAGGTTGAATCCAAGCCAGGAGACCAGCCAGCCGCGACGGTAACGCGCATATTCGGCGGGGAAATGGCGCGTGACAGCACAGGCATTTGAGCTGATGAAAAAAGAGTTTCCCGTCCGGGAAACTCTTTTCTTTTGCTATGGCCTGGGCCATGGATGTCCCCGCCGGAATCCATTTGCAGCGGCAGGGAGGTAGTAAAGCTATGGAACGGACCGGAAAGAACAGATTGTCCCAGCGGGAATTGAATGAATATCGCCAGTGGCTGGCGGAACTGGAGGAGGAGATGACCGATACGCCCGGATTATCTCAGCAGCTGGATGGAGATCTTACCCTCTATTTTTCCCCGGAATGTCCCATTGGCAGACAGGTGTATACCAGCTTTTCCGACGAAGAACTATTGGAGTCACTGGTGGAGACCATGGAGGGGCGCAATGGTTCGCCCCGTCCGGAGCGGCTGCTGTGCGTCTACCGCTGGTATCTGGAAAAGCGCTTTGGTTCCCTCCATCATGCCTGTTGGCGGGCCCGGGGCAGGAGCCGCCAGCAGGCGGCAGAGCGGATGTGGCCGGCGGACTGGCCCGAGCGGGTGGACACCCTGCCCTTCCTGAAGCGGTGCGCGTCCCGGGGCGTATGCCTGGATGAGGACGCCCGACAAACACTGGGGGAGTACTGCGCGGCGGTCCGGCGGACAGGTCAGCCTCCCTGCCGGGAGGAGCTGCCCGGGGAGCTGGATGTATTGTTCAGACAAGTGGGCTGCACCTGGCAGACCGGACTGGAATTGCTGGGCATTCCTGCGCTGAGCAAGTCTGTGCGCCGGCATATGCGGCGTTATTGGGCGCGGAATGTTAGCCATGCCTGAAGCCGGAGGGGAAGGACCTTCCTGATACCGCCGTCTCAGAAGGATCTATATCCTGCTGGCTTCTGCCGAGGGGTATTTGGCCTCGGCACGCATAGCGGTCACCATTGTGAGGTGACCCGGCGGGCGTTTCTCTTGTATGGGACGGAGAAAGCTGGTATACTATAACCTGAGATTTTATGTCCGGTGTGCCGGACAGCAGGAGGTCCTTTCATGAAGCTTATGGTCATTGACGGCAATTCCATCATCAACCGTGCCTTTTACGGCATCAAGCTGCTCACCACCAAGGACGGCACCCCCACCAACGCTGTCTATGGCTTCGTGAATATCCTGCTCAAGCTGATAGACGAGGAACAGCCCGACGCCCTGTGTGTCACCTTTGACCGGAAGGCCCCCACCTTCCGCCACCTGGCCTATGAGGGCTACAAGGCCCAGCGGAAGGGAATGCCGGAAGAACTGGCGGCTCAGCTGCCCATCCTGAAGCGGGTGCTGGAGGCCATGAACATCCCTCGCTATGAGATGGATGGCTGGGAGGCCGACGACCTCATCGGTACCATCTCGGTGAAGGATACCGCCGCCGGGTGGAATACCGTCATCGTCACCGGCGACAAGGACTCCCTCCAGCTGGTCACCGATACCACCCGGGTGAAGCTGGTGTCCACCCGCATGGGCCAGACCACCACCAAGGAGATGACCCCCGAGGCCTTCCGGGAGGCCTACGGCTTTGATCCCATCCACATGGTGGACCTGAAGGCCCTGATGGGGGATACCAGCGATAACATCCCCGGTGTCAAGGGGATCGGTGAAAAGACCGCCATGGACCTGATCCAGCGCTACCACAGCGTGGAAGCCATTTATCAGGATCTGGAAAGCGTAGAGGCCAAGCCTGCCGTGCTTAAGAAACTGACCGAAGGGGCAGACCAGGCTAAAATGTCCTACGACCTGGCCCTCATCCACTGCGATGCCCCCATCGACTTCACCCCCGAGGCCAACCTGCGGAAGGAACCCAATGCCGCCGTCCTGTACGAGCTTTTCCTCAAGCTGGAGTTCAATAAGCTCATCGACAAGCTGGGCCTCAGCGCTCCTCAGGGGGAGGTGCAGCAGGAGGAACAGTTTACCGGCACCTGCACCAGCGAAGATGTCACCGATTTGAACCGGGCAGAGGAGCTGTTGTCCATCTGGCGGCAGAAGGACAGCGTGGATGTGCTGGCCCTGCCCTCTCTGGACGTGGTTGTGGTGGAGCACTGGGAGAGTGAGCAGGATAGCCACGCCGCCATTCTCCGGGCTGACCAGCTGGAGGGGTATAACAGCGTTTTGAAAGCCCTCTTTGCTCCTGACATCAAGAAGAACACCCACGATGTGAAAACCCTGCTGTCCCGGCTGCTGGACGAGGGCATCGAGGGAGGCGGCTTTGTCTTTGATACGGCTCTGGCGGCCTATCTGCTGGCTCCCACCGACGGCAGCTACGAGCTGGAGACTTTGGGTATGCGGTGGTTCAACCATGAGTATGCCAAGGCCAAGGATACCTACCTGGCCAAGGATGCCTTTACCCCTCTGGCCGATCAGGCAACGGTGCTGGGTGCCTTGTTCTCCCACTGCGCCCTTATCGGCGCGTTGAAGGAGGCTATGGCCCCCCGGCTCACGGAGCTGGGTATGGATAAGCTGTACTATGAGGTGGAGCTCCCCCTGTGCCCGGTGCTGGCGGAGATGGAACACGCCGGGGTGCTGGTGGATCGGAACGCCCTCACCGCCTTTGGCCAGATGCTGGATGAGCGGATTCAGGCCGATGAGGCCCTGATCTACGAACTGGCGGGGGAGCAGTTCAACATCAATTCCACTCAGCAGTTCGGCAAGATCCTCTTTGACAAACTGGGCCTGCCCCCGGTGAAAAAGACCAAGACCGGCTACTCCACCAACGCCGAGGTGCTGGAAAAGCTGCGGGACAAGCACCCCATTGTGGAGGCGGTGCTGGACTACCGTCAGCTGGCCAAACTGAAGTCCACCTATGTGGACGGGCTCACCAAGGTGATCGCCGCCGACGGGCGCATTCACACCTCCTTCCAGAACACCGTCACCGCCACCGGGCGTCTCAGTTCCACCGAGCCCAACCTGCAAAACATCCCCGTCCGCACCGAACTGGGGGCGGAGCTGCGGAAGATGTTTGTGGCCCCGGCGGGGAAGATGCTGGTGGACGCCGACTACTCCCAGATCGAGCTGCGGTTGCTGGCCCACATCGCAGGAGACGAACATATGATATCCGCCTTCCGCTCCGGGGAGGACATCCACACCGTTACCGCCTCCCAGGTGTTCGGAGTGGCTCCTGAAGATGTGACCCACGAGATGCGCCGCCGGGCCAAGGCGGTGAACTTCGGTATCGTCTACGGTATCTCCGACTTCTCCCTGTCCCAGGACATCGGGGTCACCCGGGCGGAAGCCAAGGAGTATATGGAGAAATATTTTGAGAAATACTCCGGTGTCCACGCCTATATGACCCAGGTGGTGGAGCAGGCCAAGGCAGACGGCTATGTGTCCACCCTCATGGGCCGCCGCCGGTGGCTGCCCGAGCTGAAATCCTCCAACTTCAATATGCGCTCCTTCGGGGAGCGCGTGGCCCTGAATATGCCCATCCAGGGTACCGCCGCCGATATCATCAAGCTGGCTATGATCCGGGTGGCGGACAAGCTGCGCTCCGAGGGGCTGGAGGCCCGGCTTATCCTCCAGGTCCACGACGAACTCATCGTGGAGTGCCCGGAAGGGGAGACCGACCGGGTCAAGGCTCTGCTGGAGAACGAGATGGAGCAGGTGGTGCAGCTGGCCCTGCCTCTCATTGCCGAGGCTCATGCCGGGAAGAGCTGGGCGGAGGCCAAAGGCTGAAAGGAGCAGTTATGGAATTGCGTCCTGTGACCGGCGGCGCACTGCGAGACTGGTATGACCAGGAACTGACCCAGGCCTTTCCGCCCAATGAGTGTAAGCCTTTGGCGGACATCAAGGCCCTGATGGACCAGGGACGCTATGAGGTGTGGGGCCTCTTTGACGGTGAGACCCTGCTGGGCTACGCCACCCTTTGGATGGAACCCGGGGATAAAAGCTGTATTCTGCTGGACTATCTGGGGGTGACCGCCGCCCGGCGGAATGGAGGCCTGGGCAGTCAGATTGTCCGGATGCTGGCGGAGCGGCTGGCGGGGAAGTCCCTGCTGCTCATTGAGGCGGAGCGGCCGGTGGAGGGGGACGACCCGGCGGAGAATGCGCTCCGTCGCCGCCGCCTGGCCTTCTATGAGCGGTGCGGTTTGATTCCTGCCTACGATATGGCCACCTGCGGGATGCGCTTTACCACCTTTTTGCCGGAACGTCCTGCCGATCTGGCCCCGGTGATGGCCCTGCATAAGGCTATTTACGGCCCCGTCCGCACCGATGTAAAGGTACCGCTGGGGCCGGATGAGCTGCCGCCCGGCCCGCCGGCGTGGATGGAGAAAGGAGAGACGGAATGGAGCGTTTGCTGATGTGCCTGGCTGCGTTGGCCTGCATTGCCCTGGGTATTTTTATGCTGGCCAAGCCGGAACTCTGCTGGAAGCTGGAACATTTTCTGGATACCATAGGCGGAGAGCCATCTGACTGGTATCTCACGGTGACACGACTGGCGGGCGTGCTGTTTCTCCTGCTGGGTGTTGGAATCCTGCTGTTTCTGCTGGTTGAACTGATCTGCAGTTTGGCGTTTTAAGGAGCGGATACTGTGAATTATAAACTGGTCCCTATGGACAAGTCCCACCTGAGCCAGGTGGCGGCCATCGAGCGGGAGTGCTTTTCCCACCCCTGGTCGGAGGCCCTGCTGGAGCAGGAGCTGTATAACGATATGATCTCCCTGGTGGTGGCCGAGGGGGAGGACGGCACCGTGCTGGGCTACGGGGAGGTGCGGGCCGTGCTGGACGAGGGTACCCTGGAGAAGATCGCAGTGGCTCCGGCCTACCGCCGTCAGGGCGTGGCAGAGGAGATTCTGAAGGCCTACCTGCGTCTGGGACAGGCCCATCTGGCTTTCCTTACCCTGGAGGTGCGGGAGAGCAATGCTCCCGCCATTGCCCTGTATGAAAAGCTGGGCTTTCAGACGGTGGGCCGCCGGAAAAACTACTACCGGGAGGAGCATGAGGATGCCCTGTTGATGACGGTGGAGTTTAAGCCCCAAAATTGAAGCAGATAAAAAATCTGCCCAGGATCATCCTGGGCAGATTTTTTTATCGTCAAACGGGCGCTTCACTCATCAGGGACATACTCGATAATGTCCTGAACCGGACAGTTCAAGATAAAACAGAGGGTGTCCAGTGTCTTAAGCGTAATGGTACATCCATGCTTCATCCGGTGAAGCGTATTTGCAGAAATGCCATGCTTGAAGATCAACTGATATTCAGTTACGTTTTGACGCAAAAGCGTCTCATAAAAAGGCGCATAGCTTATCATGGGCTCATTATAGCACTTCTTTTTTGCTTGACTATACTCAATATATTGAGTATAATGTGAGGCACACGACGTCGTTACTGTAAAAAAATGATTGAGGAGGAAATATCATGTCGATGGAGACGACAAACAAGCCTCAGCCTGATAGGGCAGTCTACCGATTAAAGGACAATTACCATCTGCTGTCCTGCATCTTATTGTCTGTTATTACCTTTGGAATATACGGAATCTATTTGTATGCCTGCTTTGGGCACAACATCAATACCATTGCCAGCCGCTACGATGGGAAAAAGACCATGAGCTATTGGCTGCTCTTTTTCATCGTGGGCCCAATTACCTTCGGCCTTGGATATCTGTTCTGGAACCACCGTTTTTGCGGGCGGGTCCAGAAGGAATTGCAGCGCCGTGGACTGGAGGTCTGTCTGACGCCGGGCAGCTTCTGGCTGTGGGGGGTCTTGGGCGCCATCATTTTGATTGGGCCTTTGGTCTATCTCTGGAAGATCCTGCGGGCTATGAATCTGTTGGCCAAGAGTTATAATCAGGCGAGTCTGTGATGGAGTATGTGGTTCAGCGGCCGTGGATGCTGGTAGTGCTGCTGCTCTGTCTGGTGGGGATTTTTGCTTCCGGAAAGCTGAAGCAGACTCTGGGTGTCTGTGTGGGCGGAGCGCTGGCCTGGGCGGCCATGCTCCCCTTCGGAGGCGCGATTTTGTGTCAGACGCTGTCTGTCTCACCGGACCCGGCCTGGGCCCAACAGGTACCCTTTATGGGGTATATCATCCAGGCCTGCCAGGGACCATCGGACTTTACACCCTCCCTTCTCTTTGACGGAAGTATGGACTGGGCCATAGCCGGTTTATTTCTGCTTCTGCTCCTATGTGATATCCTGCTGACGCTGGAGGAGATGTTAGAATCGGAGCTGAATGGATGGATGAATTGGGCCTCCGGTTTGCCTGGCACAATTGGCTCTGTGGTGGGCTTTGCGGCACGGCTGGTGCCGTGGCTTTTGCGATACATAACCTGTGTGGGGGCGGGAGCGGCAGCCTTTTTCCTCATCAGATATCTGAACGGAGTTCTGCCGCAGGAAATTTGGCTTATTTTCGGGAAAACAGTCCTGGTAGCCATGTTTGTGATGGCGTTGGCGCCCCTCGCCAAGCTGATCGCCACGGCGGCAAAGCTGACCGGAAATCCGGCAGCCAAAGTTCTGAGCTCCTTTCTTGACCAAAATCCGGTGGGCGAGGTGCTGCAGGAGGTCTTTTTTGCCCAACTGCTGCTACTCCTGCTGCTGTGTGGCCTGCTGGAGAGCGGTTTTCTGTATCGTGCGCTGGGATAAGGGCAAAACGGTGGAACGGCAACAAACGGTTGACTGTTCCACCGTTTTGCGTTAAAGTGTAGTTCACGAAACGTAAAAGAATGGATGAACTGCTATGCTGATACTTGCCATTGAATCCTCCTGCGACGAGACTGCCGTGGCAGTGGTGCGGGACGGCCGCACCGTCCTGTCCGACGCCATTGCCTCCCAGGCGGATATGCACGCCATTTACGGCGGCGTGGTGCCTGAGATTGCCTCCCGCAAACACATCGAGGCCATCGCCGGGCTGGCCGACCAGGCCCTCCGACAGGCGGGGGTCACCCGGAGCGACATCGACGCCGTGGCGGTAACCTATGCCCCCGGCCTCATTGGCGCCCTGCTGGTGGGCGTGAACTTTGCTAAGTCGGTGGCCTACGGCCTCAATGTGCCCATCATCCCGGTCCATCATGTCCGGGCCCATATCGCCGCCAACTACATCGCCCACCCCGACCTGGAGCCCCCCTTTGTGTGTCTCTGTGTCTCCGGCGGCAACACCATGATCGTGGACGTAAAGGGCTACACTGATATGGAGATCCTGGGTGCTACCCGGGACGACGCGGCGGGGGAGTGCTTTGACAAGGTGGCCCGGGTGCTGGGGATTGGCTATCCTGGCGGCGCTCCTATGGACAAGCTGGCACAGGGCGGTGATGATACCCGTTACGAGCTGCCCCGGGCCCATGTGGCGGACGCCCCTCTGGATATGTCCTTTTCCGGGCTTAAGACAGCGGTGCTCAATCTGGCCCACAACACTGCTCAGAAGGGGGAAGAACTGGACATGAAGGGCCTGGCGGCCTCCTTTGCCGCCGCCGTCAGCGATACCCTGGTGCCCCGTACCATGGAGGCGGCCAAGCGCTGCGGCTATGGCAAAATTGCTGTGGCGGGAGGCGTAGCGGCCAATTCCCGTATTCGGGCCGATCTGGAGGCGGCCTGCCGCCAGTCCGGCGATAAACTGTTCCTGCCTCCTCTGTCTCTGTGCGGGGACAACGGGGCCATGATCGGCTGTCAGGGCTACTATGAATATCTGGCGGGAAAGCGGGGCGGCATGGACTTGAACGCCTACGCCACCCGGGACATTAAAAAAGGTTAATTGGATTTGAATCAAAAGCGGCGGTTTTTTGTAAAAACCGCCGCTTTTTGCTGTCTTTTCTGAAAAGAGGATAGGATGGGGGAGAAAAGGGTATGCTACAGACATCATGTACAGAAACTGTAATATAATTTTAAAAATTATATTATCTTTTGATGTTGACAATATTATGAGATTGGAACTATACTATAAGAGAAGAAAAGATATCTCCTATCAGCTTTGACAGAATGGCAGGTGTATGGTATGAATCAGGAGAATATTTTAAGAGGCAACCCTTCCGCCCTCTATTATCATCCCAAGGCCCGTCCGGCTCGGAAGGCGAAACAAGAGCGGGACCCCTATGACGGCCTGCGGCCCTGGTCGGCCATTACCCACGGCATAGGTGCAGCACTGGCTGCCGTGGGCACGGTGCTGTTGGTGGCCCGCTGCCTGCTGGAAGAGCTGAGCGTGTGGCATCTGGTCTCCTTCCTGATCTATGGGATCAGCATGGTGGGCCTGTATACCGCCAGCACCCTGTACCACTGCATCAATACCAGCGTGGCCGGGCGTATCGCCCTGCGGAAGTATGACCACGCCTCCATCTATTTTCTCATCGCCGGCAGCTACACCCCTGTGTGTCTGGTAGCCCTGCGGGAAATGGGCGGTTGGGGCTGGAGCCTCTTCGGTGTGATCTGGGGGCTGGCTCTGGCGGGACTGGTGCTCACCCTGGTATGGCTCTCCGCCCCCCGCTGGCTCACCTCCGGCATCTATATCGCCATGGGCTGGCTGGCCATCATTGCTTTGGTGCCCCTGATGCAGGTGCTGCCTGGGGCGGGAATGTTTTGGGTGCTGGGTGGCGGCGTGCTCTACACCATCGGCGGCGTACTCTACGCCGTCAAGTGGCCTGGCCGCAATAACCCCAAGTTCGGCTGCCATGAGATCTTCCATGTGTTTATCCTGGCGGGCTCCCTATTCCACTTCATGCTGATGTATCAGGTAATCGCCGCGCTGTAAATCAAGCAAAAGCCCCCGGCTTGGCCGGGGGCTTTCTTTATAGATTGGTGTATCCCATCAAATACTGGTCCACATCCCGGGCGGCCTCCCGGCCCTCCCGGATGGCCCACACCACCAGGGACTGGCCCCGGCGCATATCGCCAGCGGCAAAGACGCCGGGAACGGTGGTGGCGTAGCCGCCTTCCGCCGTTTTGACACAGGAGTGGGGGGTACGTTCCAGCCCGAACACCTGGGGTACATAGTCCTGGGGTCCCAGGAATCCGGCGGCAATGAGGAGCAGCTCGCAGTCCAGTACCGCCTCGGTGCCAGGGATGGGCTGGTGGTCGGGACCCAGCTTGACGGTTTTCACTGCCTTCAGCTTGCCGTGCTCGTCACCCATCAATTCGGCCACAGTGGTCTCATAGACCCGGGGATCGTGGCCAAAGAGGGCGATGGCCTCCTCCTGGCCGTAATCGGTCTTGCACACCCTTGGCCACTCCGGCCAGGGGTTATTTTCTGCCCGCTGATCGGGGGCTTTGGGCATCATCTCCAGCTGGGTTACGCTGGCACAGTCGTGGCGGATGCAGGTGCCAACGCAGTCGTTGCCGGTGTCGCCGCCGCCCACGATGACAACGTGCTTGCCCTTGGCGGAGGGGTAGGTGCCCTCGGCCAGATCGTGGGTCAGCAGGGAACGGGTGGTCTCCTTTAAAAAGTCCACCGCGAACCACACCCCGTCCAGCTCCCGGCCGGGAATGGCCAGATCCCGGGGCTGGGCAGCGCCGCAGCACAGCACAACTGCGTCAAAGTCCCGCCGCAGCTGCTCCGGGCTGAGGTCCTTGCCCACATCCACGCCGGTGCGGAACGTGATTCCCTCAGCGGCCATCTTGTCCAGCCGCCGCTGGACCACCGGCTTTTCCAGCTTCATGTTTGGAATGCCGTACATCAAAAGGCCTCCGGGCCGATCCTCCCGCTCAAAGACGGTAACGCTGTGGCCCCGGCGGTTCAGCTGATCGGCACAGGCCAGACCGGCGGGGCCGGAACCAACCACCGCCACCTTTTTGCCGGTGCGGGCTTTGGGGGGACGGGGGGACATGAGGCCCCGGTCCCAGGCGTCCTCGATGATACCCAGCTCATTATCCTTTACGGTAACCGGGTCTCCATGGAGACCGCAGGTGCAGGCCGCCTCGCACAGAGCGGGACACACCCGGCCGGTAAACTCAGGGAAGTTATTGGTCTTTAAAAGCCGTTCCAGTGCATGGGTAAAGTTGCCGGTGTACACCAGGTCGTTCCACTCGGGGATCAGGTTGTGGAGGGGACAGCCGGACACCATGCCGTTCAGTACCGCCCCCGACTGACAGAAGGGCACGCCGCACTCCATACACCGGGCGCCCTGCCGCCGCCGGTCGTCCCGGCCCAGCCGGGGGTGAAACTCGTTGTAGTGCTTGATGCGCTCCAGAGGGGTCTCAGAGGGATTCCCCCTGCGCTGATATTCCATAAATCCTGTGGGTTTTCCCATGGTTATTCCCCCTTCTGGTGGGTATTGACATAGAAGGCCTCTACCTGGGCCTCCTCCCGGCTCATGCCCTTCTCCTCATACTGGGCGATGGTGCGCAGCATCCGGTCGTAGTCGTGGGGCAGGATCTTCTTGAACAGAGGCAGATAATCCTCAAAGTGAGCCAAAATACAGCTTGCCTTGGCCGAGCCGGTGGCGTCGGCGTGGGCCTGGATCAGCTCCCGCAGCTCGGCGGCGTCGTGCTTCTCCGTGACCGGCTCCATGGATACCAGAGCCTTGTTGAGCCGCAGGTACAGGTCCCGGTGCTCATCCAGTACATAGGCCACGCCGCCGCTCATACCGGCGGCAAAGTTCTTGCCGGTGGGACCCAGCACCACCACCCGGCCGCCGGTCATATACTCGCAGCCGTGGTCGCCCACGCCCTCCACCACGGCGGTGGCGCCCGAGTTGCGGACACAGAAACGCTCGCCCGCCACGCCGTTCAGGTAGGCCTGGCCGCTGGTGGCGCCGTAGAGGGCTACGTTGCCTACCAGGATGTTTTTCGCGGGATCAAAGGTGCTGTCCTTGGGGGGATAGACCACCAGACGGCCGCCGGAGAGGCCCTTGCCCAGGTAGTCGTTGGCGTCGCCCTCCAGCTCCAGAGTCAGGCCCTTGGGCAGGAAAGCGCCGAAGGACTGGCCGCCGCCGCCGGTGCACTTGACCGTAAAGGTGCCGCCGGGCAGGCTGTCGCCGTGGAGACGGGTAATGTCGGAGCCCAGAATGGTGCCCACCGCCCGGTCGGTGGAGGAGACCGCCACTTCCAGACGCTTGGGAGCACCCTGAGCCAGTGCGCTGCCCAGCTTGCGCTCCAGCACCTTCAGGTCCACAGTATCCTCCAGATGGAAGTCATAGACGTCGGCGGGATCAAAGTGGGCCTTTTCCGCGCCTACATAGGGGTTGTCCAGAATGGCGGACAGGTCTACGGTGGCGGCCCGGTCATTGACTGCCGGGCTGCGGATGGCCAGAAGGTCGGTGCGGCCCACCAGCTCCTCCACAGTGCGCACACCCAGCTTGGCCATATGCTCCCGCAGTTCCTGGGCGATAAAGCGCATGAAGTTGACCACATATTCCGGCTTGCCGGCAAAGCGCTTACGCAGCTCAGGGTTTTGGGTGGCAACGCCTACAGGGCAGGTGTCCAGATTGCACACCCGCATCATGACGCAGCCCATGGTCACCAGGGGAGCGGTGGCAAAGCCGAACTCCTCGGCGCCCAGCATACAGGCAATGGCCACATCCCGGCCGCTCATCAGCTTGCCGTCGGTTTCCACCACCACCCGGGACCGCAGGCCGTTCTGGATCAGAGTCTGATGGGTTTCCGCCAGGCCCAGCTCCCAGGGCAGACCGGCGTTGTGGATGGAGGTGCGGGGGGCGGCGCCGGTACCGCCGTCATAGCCGGACACCAGTACCACCTGAGCGCCGGCCTTGGCCACGCCGGCGGCGATGGTGCCCACGCCTGCCTCGCTGACCAGCTTCACCGAGATGCGGGCCTGACGGTTGGCGCACTTCAGGTCGTAGATCAGCTGGGCCAGATCCTCAATGGAGTAGATGTCGTGGTGGGGCGGGGGAGAGATGAGGGTGACGCCGGGGGTGGAGTGACGGCACCGGGCGATCCAGGGGTATACCTTACCGGCGGGCAGGTGGCCGCCCTCACCGGGCTTGGCGCCCTGCGCCATCTTGATCTGGATCTCCTTGGCGGATACCAGATATTCACTGGTGACGCCGAATCGGCCGGAAGCCACCTGCTTGATGGCGGAGTTGCGGGCGGGATCTTTCAGCCGGTCGGGCTCCTCGCCGCCCTCGCCGGAGTTGGATTTGCCCCCCAGCAGATTCATGGCCTGGGCCAGACACTCGTGGGCCTCCCGGGAGATGGAGCCGTAGCTCATGGCGCCGGTCTTGAAGCGCTTGACAATGGAGTCCACGCTCTCTACCTGGTCCAGAGGCAGGGGAGTGTCGGCGTATTTCATGTCCAGCAGGCCGCGGAGGGTGTGGGGACTGGTTTCGTCGTCCACCTGGGCGGTGTATTGCTTGAACAGATCGTAGTCCCCCCGGCGGGTGGCCTGCTGGAGCAGGTGGATGGTCTGGGGATTGTACATATGGTCCTCACCGCCGGACCGGGCCTTGTGGGCGCCCAGAGAGTCTAGGGTAGGATCGGCCCCCAGCCCCAGCGGGTCATAGGCCTTGGAGTGGTTGCGGTCCACCATGGCGGCGATCTCGGTCAGGCCGATGCCGCCCACCCGGGAGACGGTATTGGTGAAGTATTTGTCAATGACCGTCTTGTTGATGCCGATGGCCTCAAAGATCTGGGCGGATTGATAGGACTGGAGGGTGGAAATGCCCATCTTGGAGGCGATCTTTACGATGCCGTGGAGAATGGCGGCGTTGTAGTCGGCCACGGCGGTGTGGTAGTCCTTGTCCAGCAGGCCTTCCTCGATGAGCTCCACAATGGTCTCCTCCGCCAGGTAGGGGTTGATGGCCCGGGCGCCGTAACCCAGCAGGGTGGCAAAGTGGTGGACGTCCCGGGGCTCGGCGGACTCCAGCAGGATGGAGACGGCGGTGCGCTTCTTGGTGCGGATCAGGTGCTGCTCCATGGCGGATACTGCCAGCAGGGAGGGGATGGCCACATGGTTCTCATCCACACCCCGGTCGGAGAGAATAATGATGTTGGCGCCCTTTCGCCAGGCGCGGTCCACTGCCAGCGCCAGATGGTCCAGGGCCCGGTCCAAGGGGGTGTTCTTATAGTAGAGAATGGACACCGTTTCCACCTGGAAGCCGGGCTGGTTCATGGCCTTGATTTTCATCATATCGGTGGAGGTGAGGATGGGGTTGTGGATCTGAAGTACCCGGCAGTTATCCGCCGTTTCAGAGAGCAGATTGCCGTCGTCGCCCACATAGACAGTGGTGTCGGTGACGATCTCCTCACGAATGGCGTCGATAGGCGGGTTGGTCACCTGGGCAAAGAGCTGCTTGAAGTAGCTGAACAGGGGCTGATCCTTGTGGTCCAGCACCGCCAGAGGAATGTCGGTGCCCATGGCGGCAGTAGGCTCGGCACCGGTGCGGGCCATGGGGAGGATGGTGTTGCGCACATCCTCATAGGTGTAGCCAAAGGCCTTCTGGAGGCGGTGAAGCCCTTCTCTGGTGTGGCGCTCTACCCGGCGGTTGGGAATGGGCAGATCCTTTAAATGAAGCAGGTTGCGGTCTAGCCACTCGCCGTAGGGCTGCCGGGCGGCATAGGATTCCTTCAGCTCGTCGTCGCCGATGATGCGGCCCTGGGTGGTGTCCACCAGCAGCATCCGACCGGGCTGGAGCCGGGATTTCTCCACGATCTGCTCCGCCGGGATATCCAGTACGCCCACCTCGGAGGAGAGGATGAGCCGCCTGTCCCGGGTGACATAATACCGGGAAGGCCGCAGGCCGTTGCGGTCCAGCACCGCCCCTACCACGTCGCCGTCGGAGAAGAGGATGGAGGCCGGGCCGTCCCAGGGCTCCATCAGGGTGGCGTAATATTGGTACAGATCCCGCTTGGACCGGGAGATGGCCTTGTCCTCCATCCAGGGCTCCGGGATACAGGCCATAACGGCCAGAGGCAGGTCCATGCCCGCCATCATGAGGAACTCCAGGGTGTTGTCCAGCATGGCGGAGTCGGAGCCGTTGACATTGACCACCGGCAGCACCTTGTCCATCTGATCATCCAGCAGGGGAGAGGACATAGTCTCCTCCCGGGCCAGCATCCGGTCCACGTTGCCGCGAATGGTGTTGATTTCGCCGTTGTGGGCCATGAGCCGGTTGGGGTGGGCCCGCTCCCAGGAGGGATTGGTGTTGGTGGAGAATCGGGAGTGAACTAGGGCAATGGCGGACTGGTAGTCCTTGCTCTGCAGGTCGGGATAGAACTTCCGCAGCTGGTCCACCAGGAACATTCCTTTATAAACAATGGTGCGGCTGGACAGGGAGGGCACATAGGTGTTGTCGTTGGATTGCTCAAACACCCGGCGGGCGATATAGAGCTTCCGGTCGAAAGGCAGGCCCTGTTCAGTGTCTGTCGGGCGGGCCACAAAAGCCTGCTGGATGACAGGCATCTTGTCCCGGGCCTTTTGCCCCAGGATCTCGGGGCACACCGGTACGTCCCGCCAGCCCAGGAAGGTGAGGCCCTCCTTCTCGGCGATGACCTCGAACATCTTTCTGGCCTGCCCCCGCTTCAGGGTATCCTGGGGGAAGAAAAACATACCAACGCCGTAATCCCGGGGTCCGGGCAGCTGGATGCCTGCCGCCTGGGCAGCCTTGGAGAAAAAGCGGTGGGAGATCTGGACCAAAATACCCACGCCGTCGCCGGTCTTGCCCTCGGCGTCCTTGCCGGCGCGGTGTTCCAGCTTCTCCACAATTTTCAGTGCGTCGTCCACTGTCTGGTGGCTGGGTTTGCCCTGGATGTCCACCACGGCCCCGATACCGCAGCTGTCGTGTTCAAAGGCGGGGTGATAGAGTCCCCGGGGCGGATAGCCTTCTGTTTTCATGGTTCATTCCCCTTTCCGGGTGAGTTTGGGCAGTGGGACGGTAGTAAAAAACGGCGGCAGTACGTCCCCGACTGCCGCCGTGAGACTGCATTGTCTCGTCCTGTTTAGTTTGCCCTATTCTGCGCTGTCCAGTACCATTTGGGCAGTCTGAAGCAATTTTGTACCGTTGTCCATACTGGACTTCTGTAAAAAGCGGTGGGCCTGCTCTTCTGTCATGCCGTTGCGGTCCATCAGCAGGGCCTTGGCCTGCTGAATGACTTCCAGCTCCTCCGGGGAGCGGCGGGGCCGCAGGGCCCGCTCCAGCCGCCGCCCCATCTGGAGAAGCATCCGCACCGATGCGGTCAGGTCCCCTTTGGATACCGGGGCGGGCAGCTGGAAGAGATCGTCGTTCTGCAGCAGGTCCAGCAGGTTCTGGGAGGCCAGAACCAGGACGGCACAGGAGGAGGGCAGATCGCCTGCCAGAGCCTCCACGCTCTGATCAGCCAGCTTGAAGCCGCAGATCACTGCGGTGATGTGGAGTTTATTTGCCGTGCGGCGGACCTGGTCGGCAGTCTTGCAGAGAATACAGGAGGCCGTGCCTGAGGTCTCCAGGATCTCCTTGATGCGGCTTGCGCTTTTGGTATTTTCAAAGGCAACGATCACCTGTTCCATGGATCATCACTCCCAACTGTGAGGAGGGTGTTGCTGAGAAATCAATAGTTGATGATGTACTTCTCCCGCTCCCAGGAGGATACACGGGTGCGGTACTCATCCCATTCGGCTTCCTTGCCGGCCAGATAGTTGCTGGTAATGTGCTCGCCCAGAGTGTCCATAATGAGGGAGTCGGCCTTCATAGCCTGGATGGCCTCCTCCAGGGAGCCGGGCAGGGAGTCGATGCCGTGGGCCTCGCGGGTGGCCTGATCCATCACAAAGATGTTCTCAGTGACCTCCGCCGGGGGAACCATGCCCTTCTCAATGCCGTCCAGACCGGCGGCCAGGCAGACGGCCAGTTCCAGGTAGGGGTTGCAGGCCGGGTCGGGGGAGCGGAGCTCCACACGGGTGGACTGGCCGCGGGAGGCGGGGATGCGGATGAGGGCGGAGCGGTTGGAGGCGGACCAGGCCAGGTAGCAGGGAGCCTCGTAGCCGGGCACCAGACGCTTGTAAGAGTTGACCAGAGGGTTGGTTACGGCGGCCATGCCCTTCACATGGGCCAGCAGACCGGCGATGAAGGAGTAGGCTTCCTTGGACAGGCCCCGCTCGTCACTGGGATCGTAGAATGCGTTCTTGCCGCCCCGGAACAGGGACATATTGGTGTGCATTCCCGAGCCGTTTATGCCGAAGATGGGCTTTGGCATAAAGGTGGCGTGAAGGCCGTTCTTCTGGGCCAGGGTCTTGACCGCCAGCTTGAAGGTCATAATGTTGTCGGCAGCGTGAAGGGCTTCCTCGTACTTGAAGTCGATCTCGTGCTGACCTGCGGCCACTTCGTGGTGGCTGGCCTCGATCTCGAAGCCCATCTGCTCCAGGGCCATACAGATCTCCCGGCGGGTGCCCTCGCCGTGGTCCAGGGGGCCCAGATCGAAGTAGCCCGCCTCGTCGTTGGTCTTGGTGGTGGGACGGCCCTCGTCGTCGGTCTGGAACAGGAAGAACTCGGCCTCGGGGCCTACGTTAAAGGCATCGTAGCCCATGTCCTTAGCACGCTGGAGGACACGCTTCAGAGTGCCGCGGGGATCGCCCACAAAGGGAGTGCCGTCGGGGTTATGGACATCGCAGATCAGACGGGCCACTTTGCCGTGGCTGGGCCGCCAGGGAAAGACCACGAAGGAGTTCAGATCAGGATAGAGATACTGGTCAGACTCGTCGATACGGACGAAACCCTCGATGGAGGAACCGTCGAACATGATTTGATTGTTGACCGCCTTCTCAATCTGGGAGGCGGTGATGGCCACATTCTTCAGCTGACCAAAGATGTCGGTGAACTGGAGGCGGATAAATTCGATATCCTCCTCGTGGACGATGCGGATGATGTCTTCCTTGGTGTACGACATTGCAGGTATCTCCTTTCCTTCTTTCAAATTGAAAGAAAAAGAAGAAGGCGCTCCCACCCTGGCCGGGTTGGAACGCCTTCGTTCTCAACTGATGGTGTAAGTATAGTGTGGACAGCTGTTTTTGTCAATAGGAAATTGGTGGTACAAATGAATTTAGGAAAGATAACTGTAAACGGGATGCTTTGACAAGCTAAATTTTATGCAACTAGCGATATATAGACTTGCATAAGCGGGAGATCAGGCCTGACGATGGCAATGAGCGGCAGCGGCCACGAAGCCGTGGAACAGGGGATGAGGACGATTGGGGCGGCTCTTAAACTCCGGATGGTACTGCACGCCCACATAAAAGGGGCTGCTGGGCAGTTCCACAGCTTCCACCAGCCGGGCGTCGGGGGACAGGCCGCTGAGCACCAGTCCGGCCTCAGTGAGCGTCTCCCGGAATTGGTTATTGAATTCATAGCGGTGGCGGTGCCGCTCCTGGATCAGGGGCGCACCGTAGCAGTGGTCCAGCGTGGTTCCGGGCTGGACGGCGCAGGGATAGGCCCCCAGCCGCAGGGTGCCGCCCTTGTCAATCTCGTCGCTCTGGCCGGGCATAAAGTCAATGACCTTGTGGGGGCACTGAGGTTCAAACTCACCGGAGTGGGCGTCTGTCAACCCGGCCACATGGCGGGCAAACTCGATGACCGCCACCTGCATCCCCAGGCAGATACCCAGATAGGGGACCTGGTGTTCCCGGGCATACCGGGCGGCCAGGATCATGCCCTCGATGCCTCGGGCGCCAAAGCCGCCGGGCACCAGAATGCCGTCCAGATCCTCCAGTACCTGGGTGTAATTTTCTTCGGTGACGGTCTCCGAGTCGATCCAGCGAATGTCGATCCTTGCTCCCAAGGGATATCCGGCGTGGCGGAGAGCCTCGGCTACTGACAGATAGGCATCGTGGAGCTGTACATATTTGCCAACCAGGCCGATGGTGACAGTGGAGCGCAGACCTTTGATCTGTTCCACCAGGGCGGTCCACTCGGCCAGGTCGGGTGTGGGGGCCTCCAGTCCCAGCTCCCGACACACCACGGAGGAAAAACCAGCGGCCTCCAGCATCAGAGGAGCCTCATAGAGGGTGGGGAGGGTAACATTTTCAATAACGCAGTCCGGCTTCACGTTGCAGAACCCGGCAATCTTTTCAAAAATACTGCGGCCGGTAATCGGCTCGTCGCACCGCAGCACGATGAGGTCGGGAGAGATACCCATGCCCTGCAATTCTTTGACCGAGTGCTGGGTGGGCTTGGACTTGTGTTCGCCGGAGGCCTTCAGGTAGGGAACCAGGGTTACATGAATGTAGAGGGCGTTGCCCTGTCCCACCTCTCGGCCTACCTGACGGATGGCCTCCAAAAAGGGCTGGCTCTCCATATCGCCGGTGGTGCCGCCGATCTCGGTAATCACCACATCCGCGTTTGTTTTTCGGCCTACAGCGTAGATAAAACGCTTGATTTCGTCGGTGATGTGGGGGATGACCTGCACCGTCTTGCCCAGATATTCTCCCCGGCGCTCCTTGGCAATCACGTTGGAATAGACCCGGCCGGTGGTCAGGTTGGAGAACTGATTCAGATCCTCGTCAATAAAGCGCTCATAGTGGCCCAGATCCAGGTCGGTCTCCGCCCCATCCTCGGTTACAAAGACCTCGCCGTGCTGATAGGGGCTCATGGTGCCCGGGTCCACGTTGATATACGGGTCCAGTTTCTGAGCGGCTACCTTCAGCCCCCGGGCCTTCAGCAGCCGGCCCAGGGAAGCGGCCGTAATGCCCTTGCCTAAACCAGAAACCACGCCGCCGGTCACAAAAATATACTTTGTCATCCAATCCCCTCCTGACAATAAAAAGCGAGGGCGTCCATCAAAGGAGGCAGTACGGCCTCATTTCATGGAACGCCCTCGTTCACGGCGGATACTTTACCACCACAGGGACGGTTTGTCAAGATTTTGGACGGGATTTGAAGAGCAGCGCCCCTAGCAGGCCGAAAAGCACCGCGGCGGTGATCCCGCCTGCTGCGGCAGTGATGCCGCCGGTTAGAATGCCCAGGGCTCCCTTTTCAGCCACTGCCTCCGCCACACCCTTGGACAGCAGATAGCCGAAGCCGGTGAGGGGCACGGTGGCTCCTGCTCCGCCCCACTCTACCAGCCAGGGGTAGATCCCAAGTCCGCCCAGAATTACCCCGGCCACCACATAGGAGACCAGGATGCGGGCGGGGGTGAGGGAGGTCTTGTCAATGAGAATCTGCCCGATGAGGCAGAGGGTCCCGCCGCAGAGAAAGACCCGGGCATAGGTCCAGAAAATCTCCATGGATATACCTCACTTTCTGATGTCCAGCGCCACCGCATGGCAGATGGCGGGGATGCTCTCCCCCTGCTGGGAGGAGGTGGGAGAGAGGAGAGCGCCGGTGCCGCAGAACAGGATACGTTTCCAGCGGCCTCCTGCCATACCGTTAAGGAGCATCCCTGCCAGCACCACTGCCGAGCAGCCGCAGCCGGAGCCACCGCAGTGGACGTCCTGCCCCTCCAGATCGTAGATCAGGGTGCCGCAGTCATTGAAGTTTTTCAGGTCCATGCCATCCCGGTGAAACCAGTCGGCCACAATGTCACGGCCCAGCTGACCCAAATCGCCGGTGACGATCAGATCGTAGTCGGAGGGCTTGCGGCCCGTGTCCTGAAAATGGGCTGAGAGCGTGGAATAGGCGGCGGGCGCCATAGCGGCGCCCATATTGGCCGCGTCCTTGATGCCCTTGTCCACCACTTTGCCGGTGGTGACGTGGGTGATATAGGGCCCCGGCCCCTGGTCGGCCAGAATGACGCAGCCCGACCCGGTCACCGTCCACTGGGCGGTAGGAGTGCGCTGGCCCCCATATTCCAGGGGGGTGCGGTACTGCCGCTCGGCGGAGCAGAAGTGGGAGGAGGTCATGGCCGCGATCTTTGTGCCGTATCCCCCGTCCAGCAGCATGGAGGCCAGGGACAGACTCTCCGCCATGGTGGAGCAGGCCCCGTACAGCCCAAAGAAGGGCACGTCCTGTCCCCGGACGGCAAAGCCGGAGCCGATACACTGGTTGAGCAGATCTCCCGCCAGCAGGTAGTCCAGACCGGATACACTGAGGCCAGCCTTGCTGAGCGCGGCGGCCAGGGCCAGCTTCTGCATGGCGCTCTCCGCCTTTTCCCAGCTCCGTTCTCCAAAGGAATCGTCCTGACTGATGTGATCGAAGGTGGCGGCCAGAGGACCTTCCCCTTCTTTTTTGCCCACCACGGCGGCGCTGCCGATGACCGAAGGCGGGTCCTGCAGGGCCACGGTCTGCCGGCCCAGTTTTTTGTTTGCCATATCCTCACCTCTGTTTGCTTGGGCGGCTGTCCGCCTGACAAATACTATTTTGAACGAAAAGTACGCAAAATATGACTCTGGATTTTGTAGGCGGACTGGCTGGTCAATCCGTCCTGTTTGCGTTATAATGTAACATATATATTGCCGGGTCACCGGCACAACCGGCCTTACGGGCCGAACGGGAGGTCCGCTATGGAAGAACAATCCAAACGTACCCTGGCCTATCTGTGCCCTTCCTGCCACCGGAGTGTAGCGGTGGAGCGTACGGTGTTTCAACTGGCGGCGTCCGCCAATGAACTGCCCTGTCCCTGCGGCAAGTCTGCCCTTCGGGTGGAGATGATGGGGGATCGGGTGAGATTGACGGTGCCCTGCCTCTCCTGCGGCCGGGACCACACCGTGACCTGCTCCACCCAGGCGTTCTTACACCAGAAGGTGCTGGCCTTTTCCTGCGCCCAGTCCGGCCTGGACTGCTGCTATGTGGGTGAAGAAGGTCCGGTATTTGCTGCCCTCCAGCGGCTGGAGGCCGCCGCCGATAAGCTGGAGCGGGCGGAAGGGGAGGAGAAAGGCGCCTTTTTGGACGAGCTGGTGATGCACGAGGTGCTCTCCGAGCTGAAGGAGATTGCCCAGCGGGACGGTATTTCCTGCACCTGCGGGTCCCACCGCTGGAAGCTCCAGGTCAACTACAGCTCCATTGATCTCTTCTGTGCCGACTGCGGAGCTGCCATGCGTATCCCGGCGGCTACCGACAATGACATTGACGACATCTGCTGCAAGACAAAGCTGGTCATCCGTGGTAAAAAGGAGGGGTAAGCGGTGTATTTTGAGGGCGGCTACCCCATTGATTCCCGGGATGTGGACCCCTGGAACCACTGTAAGCCCTCCGGCCTGATGGGCATTTTGCAGGAGGCGGCGGTGGCCGCGGCCTGCGAGCTCCATGCCTCCCGGCCGGAGATGATGGAAAAGTACAATCTGTTTTGGATGCTGGCCCGGATGTGGTACCGGCTGGACCGGCCACTGAAGTGGAATGAGACCCTCAGCATCCGCACCTGGCACCGGGGCGGCAGCGGCGCCTCCAGCTACCGGGATTTTGACCTGTTTGTGGACGGTAAGCCGGTAGGTGAAGCGGTGTCTGTATGGGTGCTGGCCGACGCGGATACCCACCGCCTGGCCCGTATGAGCAAGATAGAGGAGTTCCAGGGTACCGACGGGGGCGAGTTGTGTAAGGACAAGAGCCTCTCCCGGTTCAAGCTGCCCCAGGAGATGGCGGCGGCGGATCATCGGGCTATGCACTACAGCGATACCGATATCAACGGTCATGTGAACAATGTTCGCTATGCCGACTTCATCTGCGATGCCATCCGAATGGATCAGCTGGGGCAGGATTTTTACGTCTCTGCCCTCCAGGTGGACTATCTGGCGGAGTGTATGGCGGGTGAGACCATAACCCTCTTTACCGGGGAGCAGGATGGCCTGCGATATGTCCGGGGCGCTGATACGGCTGGAAAAAGCCGTTTTGAAGGTGCGGTTACCCTGACGCCACTTGACAGAGCGTCTGCAATCAAGTAGAATAGGTAAAATTTTATAAAAAGAAAAAGGAGATGCACTATGGTCAACACTGACGAGCACCAGAAGTTTCTGAAGCAGGGCCTTACCTTTGACGACGTGCTGCTCATCCCCGCGGAGAGCGACGTTCTGCCTGCGGACATCGACCTGCACACCAGACTCACCCGCAAAATCAAACTGAATGTGCCCCTGATGAGCGCTGCCATGGACACGGTGACCGAGTACCGCATGGCCATCGCCATTGCCCGTGAAGGCGGCATCGGCATCATCCACAAGAATATGTCCATCGGTGCTCAGGCTGAGCAGGTGGACATGGTCAAGCGCAGTGAGAACGGCGTTATCACCAACCCCTTCTGGCTGGCTCCCGGCCATACGCTGGCCGAGGCCGACGCCCTGATGGCCAAGTACCGGATCTCCGGCGTGCCCATCTGTAAGGACGGCAAGCTCATCGGTATCATCACCAACCGGGACATGAAGTTTGAGACCGACATGAGCCAGCTGGTGGACAACGTCATGACCAAGGACAACCTGGTCACCGCCAAGGAGGGCGTCACCCTGGAGGAGGCCAAGGAAATCCTCCGCAAGCACAAGATTGAGAAGCTGCCCATCGTGGACGACGAGTACCGCCTGAAGGGCCTCATCACCATCAAGGACATTGAGAAGGCCACCGTGTATCCCAACTCCGCCCGCGACGACAAGGGCCGCCTGCTGGTGGGCGCCGCCATCGGCGTCACCTCCGACGTGCTGGATCGTGTGCGCGCTCTGGTGGATGCCGGCGCCGATGTACTGTGCCTGGATTCCGCCCACGGCCACTCCCACAATATTCTGGACTGTGTCCGCCGCATCAAGGCCGTCTACCCCGACGTGCAGCTGATCGCCGGCAACGTGGCTACCGCCGAGGGTACCCGCGCCCTCATTGAGGCTGGCGCCGACTGCGTGAAGATCGGTATTGGCCCCGGCTCCATCTGTACCACCCGCGTGGTGGCCGGTATCGGCGTGCCCCAGATCACCGCTGTCTATGATGCCGCCCGTGTGGCTGCTGAGTACGACATTCCCATCATCGCCGACGGCGGCGTGAAGTACTCCGGTGATATCGCCAAAGCTCTGGCCGCCGGCGCCAACGTGGTCATGCTGGGCTCCCTGCTGGCCGGCTGTGAGGAGTCCCCCGGGGACACCGAGGTCTATCAGGGCCGTCAGTTCAAGGTCTACCGCGGCATGGGTTCTCTGGGTGCCATGGCTTGCGGCTCCAAGGACCGTTACTTCCAGCAGAACAACAAGAAGCTGGTGCCCGAAGGCGTGGAAGGCCGCGTGCCCTACAAGGGGCTGACCGGCGACACCATCTACCAGCTCACCGGCGGCCTGCGGGCCGGCATGGGCTACACCGGCTGCCACAACATCGAGGAGCTGCACACCAAGGCTCAGTTCATGCAGATCACCGCTGCCGGTCTGAAGGAGTCCCATCCCCACGATATCTATATCACCAAGGAAGCTCCCAACTATACCGTCAATCCCCAGTAAGGTATGGAGCGTATCACCGAAAAGGATTCTTCCGGTCGCTGGAGTATCCCGTCGGAGCAGAGCGAAGCTGCCGCTGCCCGTCTGGCCGCCTTTGAAAATGCCTATGAGCGCCTGATCGCCCGCCAGAGCGAGATTGCCGCCAAAATGGAGGCATTGAAGGCCCAGGGGAAGCAAAAGACGGCTCAGTTCCGGGAGTTGTTTGGGGAAAAGCTCATGAATCAGAATACCCTGGCGCTGTGGGAGACTTACGGCGTTCGGTAAAGTACCAAAAAGGGGACTGCCGCCTTTGCGGCAGTCCCCTTTTGTGCGCGGTGCATTGTGTGGGAGCGGTAAATATGCTATAATCTCACCACTGACCAAAAAGGAGGGAGTACCATGCTCAAGCTGCTGTTGGGCCGGGCGGGCACCGGCAAGACCTACGCCATGCTTACCGCTATGGGGGCGGCTACCCGGCCACAGGTTCTCATCGTGCCCGAGCAGCACTCCCACGACATGGAACGGCAGCTGTGTGCCATTGGCGGAAACGCGGTCTCTCTCCACGCTGAGGTGCTCTCCTTCACACGGCTTGCTAACCGGGTGTTCTCTGCCCACGGCGGTCTGGCCGCGCCTACGCTGGACCAGGGAGGACGGCTGCTGCTGCTGTATACCGCCCTCAAATCGGTGTCCGATCAGCTCAAGGTTTACCAGCGGCCCTCCCGCAAGCCTGCCTTTCTCAGCAGTCTGCTGGCCACGGTGGACGAATTGAAAAGCTGCTGCATTACCCCGGAACAGCTGTGGGAGGCTGGCAGCGATACCGGAGGCGGGGAGGGGGACAAGCTCACCGACCTCTCCCTTATCTTTGGCGCTTATGAGGCCTTGACCGCCCAACGGTGGGCCGATCCCAGGGACAAGCTGACCCGGCTGGCTGAGCAGCTGACCCGGACCAAATGGGCGGTGGGCAAGGACTTCTATGTGGATGCCTTCACCGACTTTACCCCTCAGGAGCGGCAGATGCTTTCCGCCCTGCTGGATAAGGGTGCCTCGGTGACGGTGGCCTTGACCTGCGATAAGCTGGAGGAGGATGAGGGGGGTACCGGTATCTTTTCCCCCGCCCGGCGTACTGCCCGGCAGTTGCTGCGGCTGGCCAAGGACCGAGGCGTGCCTGCTCAGGTGGAGGTGCTGACGGGGGACCGGACCGGCCGAAGAGTTGCCCTGGCCCATGTGGAAGGACAACTGTTTGCTGCCCGCCCTGCCCCTCTGGAGGAAGGTGGGGAGGAAATCACCCTCTTTACCGCCAACACCCCCTACTCCGAGGTGGAGTGGACGGCGGCGGAGATCCTGCGCCTGGTGCGGGAGGAGGGCTATCGCTTCCGGGACATCGCCGTGTGTGCCCGCAGCATGGAGGGGTATGGACCCACCATTGAAACGGTGTTTGCCCGCTACGGGGTACCGGTATTTCTCAGCCGCATGAGTGACATCCTGGAAAAGCCCATCCTAACCTTCATTACTGCGGCACTGGATACCGTATCCGGGGGCTACCGGTACGACGATCTCTTCCGCTGCCTCAAAACCGGCCTCACTGATTTGAGTCAGGAGGATGTAGATCTGTTGGAAAACTATGCCCTGACCTGGGGTCTGGAGGGAAGTGCCTGGACCGGCAAAAAGGACTGGACCAACCACCCCAAGGGCTATGGGCGCAAATTCACCGAGGAGGACACCGCCCTGCTGGCCCGGCTCAACGGCCTGCGGCGGCAGGTGACCGCCCCTCTGGAGGAGCTGCGGAAGCAGCCGGACAAGACAGGAAAGGGCCAGGCCATGGCTCTCTACCGCCTGCTGGAGGCTATGGGGGTACCCGAGCGTCTGGCACAGCGGACCCAGGAACTGCAAGAGCGGGATCAGGCCGCCCTGGCGGAGGAGTACGCCCAGCTGTGGGACATTTTGTGCGGCGGTCTGGAACAGTGCGCCCAGATCCTGGGGGATACCCCCATGGAGCTGGAGGAGTTCTCCAGACTGTTCTCTCTGGTACTCTCTCAGTACGACGTGGGTTCCATCCCTGTGTCCCTGGACCGGGTGAACGCTGGCGAAATGCCCCGGCTGGCTCACAAGGGTTACCGTGCGGTGTTCCTGCTGGGGGTGGACGACGGGGCTATCCCGGCGGTGTCCCCCTCTCCCGGCCTGCTCAGCGACGATGACCGCAGCCTGCTGGCCTCCTATGGCCTGGAGCCTGCCCCACGGACAGGGGACAAGCTGTACCGGGAGATGACCATCGTCTATGAGACCTGCGCCCTGCCTCGGGAACGGTTTTATGTCAGCTGGTCTGCCGCAGGGGCCCAGGGAGAAGAGCACCGCCCTGCCTTCCTGGTGTCAAGGCTGAAAGCCCTGCTGCCCCATCTGCGCCGGGTGGAAGAGGGAAGGCTGGACGGTTCCTTCCGCCTGGCGGCCCCACGGCCTGCGCTGGAGCTGGCTGGACGGTTCCCCCAGGCGGCGGCAGCCCTCACGGCTCTGCCGGAGTACGCTTCCCTGGTGGAGCGGATGACCTCTGCTGCCTGCCGGGAACGGGGGCGGCTGTCAAGACCGGCGGTGGATGTACTCTACGGGCGGCGGGTGCCCATGTCGGCCTCCCGAATGGACAAGTACAAGGCCTGCCACTTCTCCTACTTCATGCAGTACGGACTGAAGGCGGAGCCCCGGCGGGCCGCCGGGTTCCAGGCTCCTGAGTACGGTACCTTTATCCACTTTGTGCTGGAACACGTCCTCAAAGCCTGCCAGGAGCGGGGGGGCGTGAAGGAAGTGTCGCCCGAGGAACTGCGTGCCATTACCGATCAGGTGGTGGAGCAATATGTGCAGGAAGAGCTGGGGGGACTGGAGGGGGAGAGCCCCCGGTTCCAGTATCTGTTCCGTCGCCTTCGCAAGTCGGTGTACGCCGTGGTGGACAACGTGGCCCAGGAGCTGCGGGCCTCTCAGTTCCAGCCCATCTCTTTTGAATTGGGCTTCGGCAGCGGCAAAGATTTACCTCCGGTGGAGCTGAATGTGGACGGGATCACCGTCAGTATCTCCGGCTTTGTGGACCGGGTGGACGGCTGGGTTCACGACGGACGGCTATACCTGCGAATTGTAGACTACAAGACAGGACGCAAGTCATTTGACTTGACAGATATTTGGCATGGAATGGGCCTTCAGATGCTGCTCTATCTTTTCACGCTGGAGCGTGAGGGAAAAGACCTTTACAATCAAGATGTGACAGGGGCTGGCGTCCTTTACCTGCCCGCCAGAGACGCAGTGGTGGCGGGCAGCCGGGCCATGAGCGATGAGGCACGGCAAAAGAAGGTGGACACGGAGCTGCGCCGCAAGGGCGTGGTGCTGGACGACCCCGCCGTGGTGGCCGCCATGGAGGACCCGGAGGAGGGGCCCATCCGTTTCCTGCCTATCCGGGTAAATAAGAGCGGCCAGATCACCGGCGAGGCCTTGGTGTCCGCCCAACGGCTGGGCAAGCTGGCCCGGCACACCGACCATATCCTGCGGGAGATCGGTCAGGAACTGGCGGCAGGCAACATCAACGCCGACCCCTTCTGGCGGGGACCGGAGCACAATGCCTGCCAGTGGTGCGACTACGCTGCTGCCTGCCATTTTGAGGAGGGCAGGGGGAACGATAAAAAGCGGTGGTTGCCCACAGTCAAGAGCGAGGAGTTCTGGGCGGCTGTGGAACAAGAGTAAAATTGCCTCCAGTTTCGGACAGGCTATAGAAGGCCTGGTGTTTAAATCCAACCGAGCAAGCACAAAATCTCCTTAAGAGATAAGAGAAAGGAACTAAAACTCTATGGCGTTTTTTGGAAGCTTTTTGAGCAACACAAGCAACTTCCTCTACACCTATATTTTGATTGCTCTGCTTATCTTCGCGGGGCTCTACTTCACCATCCGTACCAAGGGCGTCCAGTTTCGCCTGTTCCCTGAGGCCATCCGTGTGCTGGGAGAGAAGAAAAAGGACGGCAAGGATATCTCGTCCTTCCAGGCCTTGATGATCTCCACCGCCTCCCGGGTGGGTACCGGCAACATCGCCGGTGTGGCCAACGCCATCATCGCCGCCACCCTCATCGGCGGCTATGGCGCGGTGTTCTGGATGTGGCTGCTGGCCCTCATCGGCGCCGCCTCCGCCTTTATTGAGAGCACCCTGGCCCAGTGCTACAAGGAGAAGCACGGGGAGAACTGGGTAGGCGGCCCGGCCTACTATATCCAGAAGGCGCTGGGCAGCCGCTTCTTCGGTGTGGTGTTTGCCGTGTTGCTCATCGCCTGCTTTGCCTATGGTTTCAACGCCCTCCAGGCCTATAACGCCGGTTCTGCCCTCCAGTATTATCTGCCCGACTACTCCAACAGCATCTGGCCCATGGTGGTGGGCGCGGTGCTGGCCATCCTCACCGGTGTGTGTATCTTTGGCGGCGTGCGCCGCATCAGTGCCATCACCTCCGGCATCGTGCCTGTGATGGCCGCCATCTATATCGCTTTGGGCCTCTTCATCACCATTAAGAACATCGGCCAGGTGCCCCACATGATCTCCCTGATCTTCTCCCAGGCCTTCGATCCCAAGGCCATGTTTGCCGGGATCGGAGCCTCCTGCATCATGCAGGGCATCAAGCGGGGGCTCTACTCCAACGAGGCCGGTATGGGCTCCGCCCCCAACGCCGCCGCTGCCGCTGATGTGTCCCATCCGGTGAAGCAGGGCCTGGTGCAGATGCTGTCCGTGTTCATCGACACCATTGTGATCTGCTCCACCACCGCCTTTATGCTGCTCCTGTCCGGGGTGCCCATTGACGCCTACAGCGAGGGCATGAACTTTGTCCAGGCGGCGGTCCACGCCCAGGTGGGTTCCTTTGGCCCCATCTTCATCACCGTTTCCATTTTCCTCTTTGCTTTCAGTTCCCTAGTGGGTAACTACTACTACACCGAGTCCAACTTTAAATTTATTCGTGACTCCAAGACCGGCCTGCTCATCTTCCGGCTGACCTGCGTGGCGGCCATCTTCATCGGCGCCCAGATGAATTTCTCCATGGTGTGGGACCTGGCTGATGTGCTCATGGGTCTGATGGCACTGGTGAATCTGGTGGCCATTCTGCTGCTGGGCGGCAAGGCCCTGAAGGTGCTGAAAGATTATGTGAACCAGAAGAAGGCGGGCAAGAACCCGGTATACCGCTATGAGGAGGTGGGCGTCGGCGATCCTGAGATCTGGAACGAGGCCCATGCCCGCAAGTGGGAGAACTGATATTCCGTAGATAAAACCCGATCCCATAGAAAGGGGGAAACCAGATGGCCTTTTCCCTGACAGAAGAACAACAGGCGGCGGTAGATAACCGGGGGGGCGGCCTTCTGGTCTCCGCTGCGGCAGGCTCCGGTAAGACCCGGGTGCTGGTAGAACGTCTGCTGGCCCGGGTGGAGGAGGGGGCCGACGTAGACCGCTTCCTGGTCATCACCTACACCAAGGCTGCCGCTGCCGAGCTGCGGAGCCGTATTGTGCAGGAGTTGTCCGACCGGCTGGCTCTGCGGCCCACCGACGGCCACCTGCGCCGTCAGGCCACCCTGGTGTACAAGGCGGGCATCTCCACCATCCACGCCTTCTGTGCCCAACTGCTGCGGGAGTGCGGCCACCTGCTGGATCTGGACCCGGATTTCCGGCTGTGCGACGAGGGGGAGGCGGGCATCCTCATGCTCCGCGCCCTCAACGATGTGCTGGACAGGCGGTATGAGGCCATGGACAGCGATTTTGCCCAGTTGGTGGACACCATGTCAGCCGGGCGGGACGACGCCCGGCTGATCCAAATCGTGCTGGACATCCGGGGCCGGGTCCAGGCCCACCCCAATCCCGCAGCCTGGCTGGAGGAACAGGAGCGAACCTTTGCTCTGGAGGGAATCTCCGATCCGGTGCAGACACCCTGGGGGCAGCTGCTGCTGGCTGATGCCGCCGGGCAGGCCGCCTATTGGCGGCGGCGGATGGAGGAGGCCCGGGATCTGTGTGAGCGGGACGCCAATCTGCTGGCCAATTACGGGGACAGCGTAGCCCAGACCGCCCAGGCCTTACAGCAGTTTGTGGAGGCGGCGAGCCAGGGGTGGGATGCTGCCCGGGCTCTGCTGCCTATTCCCTTCCCCACAGTGGGACGGAAGAAGATGGTGGATGACCCCGCCGCCGTGGAGCGGGTGAAGGTCATCCGCAGCGCCTGCAAAAAGCGGCTGGAAAAACTGGAGGACTGGTTTGCCGACAGCGGGGACGACCTGTTAGCCGACCTGCGGACGGTGTACCCCGCCATGCGGGGGCTGTTCGCCCTGGTGCGGGACTTTGAGGAGGCCTATGCCGCCGAGAAGGCCCGGCGTGGGCTGGTGGACTTCTCCGATCTGGAGCATATGGCGGTACGCCTGCTGGTAGGGGAGGACGGCCAGCCCACCGAGCTGGCCCGTCAGTGGAGCACCCGGTACGATGAGATCATGGTGGACGAGTACCAGGACACCAACGAGGTACAGAACGCCATTTTCTCCGCTCTGTCCAAAGATGGGACTAATCTGTTTATGGTGGGCGACGTGAAGCAGTCTATCTACCGCTTCCGTCTGGCCGACCCCACCATCTTCCTGGGCAAGTACCGCTCTTTCAAGCCCTACACCGAGGCAGGGGAGGGGGAAGAGCGGCGGGTCATCCTGTCCCGCAACTTCCGCTCCCGGCCCGAGGTGCTGGAGGGATGCAACGACCTGTTCCGGGCCGTCATGTCGGTGCCCTTTGGTGAGATGGAGTACTCCGACGACCAGGCCCTCTACCCCGGAGCCCCTTTCCAACCGGACTCCACCTACTGCGTGGAGCTGGACGCCCTGGACGGGGATATCGATGGAGAAGAGGGCGCGGAGAAGGTGAGCCGGGACCTGCTGGAGGCCCGGTTTGCTGCCCACCGCATCCGGGACCTGCTGGACCAAAACTTCCCTGTCTCCGACGGGGAAGGGGGTACCCGGCCGGTGTGTCCCTCCGATATCGTGATTCTGCTCCGCTCTCCCAACACGGTGCTGCGCCACTATGCCCGGGCTCTGGGGGAGCGGGACATCCTGTGGGAGGCCGAGGGAGGTGGAGACTTCTTCAGCTCCACCGAGATCTCAGTGGTCCTGTCTCTGCTCCAGATCGTGGACAATCCCCGGCAGGATGTGCCCCTCATCTCGGTGCTGCGCTCCCCGGTGTACGGCTTCTCTGCCGACCGGCTGGCCCAGATCCGGGCGGCCAGCCCGGATACCGACTTTTACGCTGCCTTGGCCGCTGACGACGGGGAGGACAGTAAGGCCTTCCTGGCTGAGCTGGATGACCTGCGGTTCGGGTCAGGGGACATGAGCAGCCACCAGCTGCTGTGGCACATCTATGACCGCACCAATTTGCTGGGTATCTTCGGTGCCATGGAGGAGGGAGAGACCCGGCAGGGTAACCTGCTGGCCCTGGCTGAGCTGGCCCGGCAGTTTGAGGGGGCGGGCCACAAGGGCCTGTTCCGGTTCCTCACCTACCTGACCCGGCTGCGGGAGAACGGGAACACTCTGACGCCCCCTACCCCAGGCCGCACCGGCGGCGGAGTGCGTATTATGAGCATCCACAAATCCAAGGGTTTGGAATTCCCGGTGGTGCTACTGTGCGGCTTGGCCCGGCGGCTCAACCGGGAGGACATGAGCCGCCCCATCTTGTTCCACCCCAAGCTGGGTGTGGGTCCCAAGGGGCTGGACGTGGAGCGGGGCATTGAGTACCCCACTCTGGCCCGGATGGCAGTGGCCCGCCAGCTGGAGCGGGAGATGATGGCCGAGGAACTACGGCTTTTATATGTGGCTATGACCCGTGCCAAAGAGAAGCTGATCCTGTCGGTGGCCCTCACCGGAGGGGGGAAGGATCTGGAGAAGCTGGCAGGGGACGTAGGTGATCCGGTGGACCCCCAGGTACTGCTGGCCTGCCAGAGTGTGGGCCAGTGGGTGCTGCTCCATGCTCTGTGCCGCCATGAGGCGGGAGCCCTCCGCCGGGCGGCAGGACAGGACGAGGTGGTCTTGGATACCTCCTTTGGTCCGGCGTGGGACATCCGATTTGTGGATGGAACGCCCTTGGCGCAGATGCCGCCTCACCGCTGGACAGCTCCGCAGCGGGAGCAGGAAGAGGAAGAAGGTGGGGAGGATCTGGCCAACCTGCTGCGCTGGACCTATCCTCATGAGGCGGAGGTGGCCATTCCCTCCAAGCTTACCGCTACTCAGCTGAAGGGCCGGGCTTTGGACGAGGAAGCGGCGGAGGAGGCCCCACGGCCTGCCAGACCTCTCAGCTTTGGACGGCCCCGGTTTGCCGCCGAGGAGATGGGTCTCACCGCCGCTCAGCAGGGTACCGCCCTTCATCAGGTGCTCCAGTACATCGACTTTGAGCGGTCCGAGACGGTGGAAGGGGTGCGGGCGGAGATAGCCCGCCTGGTGGAACAGCAGTACATCACCCCCCAGCAGGGGGAAGCGGTGGACCCTGCCCCCATCGCTGCCTTCTTCCGGTCGGACCTGGGGCAGCAGCTGCTCTCCTCTGTCTCCCTGCGGCGGGAGTTCAAGTTTTCCATTTTGGAACCTGCCAGCCGCTACTATCCCCAGGCGGGGGAGGGGGAGCAGGTGCTTTTCCAGGGCGTGGTGGACTGCTACTATGAGACTCTGGAGGGCATCACGGTGGTGGACTTCAAGACCGACCGGGTGACCAAGCGCACTGTGGCAGAACGTGCAGAGCATTACCGCCCCCAGCTGGAGGCATACAGCCGGGCTCTGGCGGAAATCACTGGAAAACAGGTGATCCGCCGGGTGCTGTGGTTCTTTGCGTTGAACCAGAGTGTGGATCTGTAGCAATTTGAAAATTTCTGAAAAAAACTGTTGCAATCCACCAGGCTTTGTGCTATTATATTCTAGCGTTTATAAGGCGTGGAGGTTTGCTGCGCCGCTTCATCCGGAACGAGAAAGAGGTGAACACAACAATGAAGGAAGGCATCCATCCCAACTACGAGCAGACCACCATCAAGTGTGCCTGTGGTAATGTGATCGAGACCGGCTCTACCAAGAAGGACATCCGCGTGGAAGTTTGCTCCAAGTGTCACCCCTTCTTTACTGGCAAGCAGAAGATGGTGGATACTGGCGGACGTGTCAGCCGCTTCAACAAGAAGTTCGGCCTGGACAAGAAGTAAGTCCGTATACAAGGGCCCGTACCGGTTTCGGTACGGGCCCTTTTTTACTCGTACAGCACTTTCTTTTTCTGAGGAAGATACATATAATATAGAGCAAAGACAACAGGAGGTGTGCGCTATGTTTGAAAAGATCGACCCCAAGGCGTTGGATCAAAACGTCTTTTCCCTCATCGGGGATCAGTGGATGCTCATTACCGCCGGAACCAAGGACCAGTGCAACACCATGACCGCCAGCTGGGGCGGCCTGGGGGTGCTGTGGGGCAAGCCGGTGGCTACGGTCTACATCCGGCCCCAGCGGTACACCCTGGAGTTTGTGGAGCGGGAGGACACCTTTACCCTGTGCTTCTTTGGAGAGGAGTACCGGAAGGCTCTGGCCCTGTGCGGTTCCAAGAGCGGCCGGGATGTGGATAAGGTGAAGGAGTGCGGCTTCACGGTGGCCACGGCGGAGGGCGCCCCCTACTTTGAGGAGGCTGACCTGGTGTTTGTGTGCAAGAAGTCCTACTGGCAGGACATGGACCCTACCCACTTCCTGGACGGGGAGATCGACAGCAAGTGGTACCCCGAAAAGGATTATCACCGCATCTTCATCGGCGAGATCCTGGAGGTCTTGCGGAAAGTATAATGTAGGGGCGCGTCCTGCGCCCATCGGAGGACACATGACAGAAAACCAAGAGAAAAAAGCCATCAACCGGGCGGTGCTGGTGGGCCTCAATGCCCACTGCCTGTCCCGGGAGGAAAGTGCCGACGACTCCTCTATGGAGGAGCTGGCCGACCTGCTGGAGACGGCGGGCGGCGAGTGCGTGGGCACCGTGTTTCAGAATAAGGATACCCCCGATCCCCGCACCTTCATGGGCGAGGGCAAGGTGGCGGAGGTGAAGGAGCTGGTGGACGCCATGGGGGCGGACATGGTTATCGTGGACAACCCCCTGTCTCCCTCCCAGCAGCGGGCCCTGTCGGAGGACCTGAAGGTCCAGGTGCTGGACCGGGCGGCCCTCATCCTGGATATCTTTGCCCAGCGGGCCCGCACCAAGGAGGGCCGCCTCCAGGTGGAGCTGGCCCAGTACCAGTATCTGCTGCCCCGACTGCTGGGTATGTGGACCCACCTGGAGCGGCAGGAAGGCGCCATCGGAACCCGCGGTCCCGGTGAGACCCAGCTGGAGACCGACCGGCGGCACATCCGCCGAAAGATCCAGAAGCTGCGGGAGGAGTTGGACCAGGTGCGCCGGGTGCGTGCCACCCAGCGTTCCCGCCGGGAGAAGAACGAGGTGCCGGTGGTGGCCATCGTGGGCTACACCAACGCGGGCAAGTCTACCCTGCTCAACAAGCTGACCGGGGCGGACATCCCCGCCAACAACCGGCTCTTCGATACACTGGACACCACCACCCGTACTCTGGAGATTTCCGACACCTGCACGGTGCTCCTCAGCGATACGGTAGGCTTCATCCGTAAGCTGCCCCACCATCTGGTGGAGGCCTTCAAGGCCACCCTGGAGGAGCTGTCCTACGCCGACCTGCTGCTCCATGTCATTGACACCTCCAACCCGGAGTGGCGGGAGCAGGCCGAGGTGGTGGAGAAGCTGATCTGTGAGCTGGGGGCGGAGCAGACCCCCCGCATCGACGTGTTCAACAAGATCGACCGCTGCCCCAGCGAGATTCTGCCCCACGGGGAGGACATCGTGTCCATCTCCGCCAAGACCGGCCAGGGGCTGGACGAGCTGCTCAGCAAGATCGGCGACCGGCTGGACACCGGCGCCCACCGGGTGGTGCTCCACATCCCCTATGACAAGGGCGGCATTGTGGATCTGCTCCACCGGGAGGCCAAGGTGGAGCGGGTGGACTACGGCGAGTCCATTGAGGTGGAGGCCGTGTGTACCCCCATCCAGCTGGGCCGGTTAAAGGACTATATTGTGTCCGGCTGGACGCCACCCAAGGAGTTTTGGGAAGATTGAGGAGGGCAACGCCATGAAGCCACTGGAGACCGAGCGCCTGATTCTGCGCCCCTTTACCGAGGAGGACGCGGTCGGCCTGTATGCCTATGCCAGACACCCGGAGGTGGGTCCTTGGGCGGGGTGGAAGCCCCACGCCGATGAGGCGGAGAGCTTGCGGGTGATCCGGGAGATCTTCCTGCCCTCTGACACCCTTGCGGTGATTCAAAAGTCCGACGGGCGGCTCATCGGCTCCGCCGGGTTTGTGGGCAAGCACCGCACCGAGCTGGGCACCCCCAGCGAGGAGGTGGGCTACTCCCTGGCTCGGGACTGCTGGGGCCAGGGCCTGATCCCAGAGGCGGTGGAGGCCATCCTCCGCCATTCCTTTGTGGACCTGGGCTATGCTGCCATCTGGGCCGCTTACTACGACGGCAACCGCAAATCCAAGCGAGTGATGCAGAAATGCGGCATGACCTACCGCCTCAGCCGGGTGGAGCCGGTGGAGCAGCTGAATGAGACCCGGCTGGCCCACTACTTTGCCATCACCAGAAGGGAGTGGGAGGCCAGATGACGGAATACTATGTCCCAACCGCCCCCTCGGAGACGGAATTTGTGGAGAAGCGCTCCCGGTTTATCGGCCATGTCTGGCCGGTGGAGAGCGAGGAGGAGGCCCGCGGTTACATTGAGGCCATGAAGAAGAAGTACTACGACGCCCGCCACAACTGCTGGTGCTACCGCATCAAGGAAGGCGGCGTGGAGCGCTACTCCGACGACGGAGAGCCCCAGGGCACCGCCGGTCAGCCCATGCTCAACGTGTTCCAGCGGGAGGAGGTCACCAACGTGTGCTGTGTGGTGACCCGTTACTTTGGCGGGGTGCTGCTGGGGGCGGGGAGCCTGGTGCGGGCCTACACCCAGAGCGCCAAGGACGCTCTGGATGCCGCCGGGATCTCGGTGGTGCGCCGGTGGGTAGAGACGGCGGTGACCTGCCCCTACTCCTTCTTCGAGCGGGTGCGCCAGGAGGCGGAGGCCCAGGGTGGTGTACTGGGGGAGAGCGAGTACGCCGCCGACGTTACCGTCCATGTGCTGCTGCCCGAGGAGAACACCGAGGCTTTCGCCGCCCGGCTCACCGAGATGACTGCAGGAGGTGTGGCTCCCATGACTTTGGGAGAAGCCTTCCGGGCAGTACCCAGCAAATAAAAAGCGTCCCCACGGCAACGCCGTGGGGACGCTTTTTATTTGCTGGTCAGCAGCAGCAGGTCTTTGGTGGGCAGCTCCAGCCACAGAGGGTCGCGCTGGGACAGAGCGGCCCAGCGGTCCTTCTCCAGCTCAATGCGCAGACGGGAAAAGCCCTGGCTGCCGCCGGGGGTGGACAGCATGACCACCGTGGAGAATACGTTCTCCACCACCCGCTCCACCTGGCAGGGGAGTGCGTTGGGGCCGGGGCCCTCCACCGGCCTGATGTAGTGGGCCCGGACGCCGATGTGGGTCAGTCCCTCCGGCAGCGGTTGGCCTGGGTTCAGAGTTACGCCCCAGTCCAGAGCCTCTACCTTGCCGTCCGCTGTAGCCTTGGCACGGGACACGTTCTTGCAGCCGGACAGCAGACAGGCCGACAGGGTGCGGGGAGCCTCAAAGAGTTCATGCACCGGCATCATGGCCTGGGGGCGGCCATCATCCAGTACACACACCTGCTGGCACAGCCGCTGTACCTCGTCCCGGTTGTGGGTGACGAAAAGTACCGGCCCGGAGAAGGCGGCGAGAATGTCGGCCAGCTCCAGTTCCACCTGCCATTTCAGATAGCTGTCCAGGGCGGAGAAGGGCTCGTCCAACAGCAGTACCTCTGGTTGACTGGCCAGGATACGGGCCAGGGCCACCCGCTGCTGCTGGCCGCCGGACAGCTGACGGGGGTATTTGTGCTCCTGCCCCTCCAGGTAGAAGGAGGAGATCAGACGGTTTACCGTCTCTTTTCTGGAGGATTTGTCCTGCACCCCCACGGCAATGTTCTGTGCCACCGTCATGTTGGGGAAGAGGGCGTAATTCTGGAAGAGATAGCCTACTTTCCGCTTCTGCGGGGGCAGGTCAATGCGACGCTCCGAGTCGAAGAGTACCCTGTCGTCCAGCACAATGCGGCCCCGGTCGGGCTTCTCGATGCCGGCAATGCACTTGAGGGTCAGGCTCTTGCCGCAGCCGGAGGCACCCAGCAGGCCGGTAACCTGGCCGCTCTCCGTCTCAAAGGAGCAGTCCAGCCGGAATTTACCGAAGTCTTTGTGAATGTCAACCTGTAACCGCATCACTCCACCTCCCCGGAGACAGGAGCGGCCCGGCGGCGGGGCCGGCGGTCCTTTTTCTCCAGCATATTGACACACAGCAGTACCACGGCGGAGATGGCCAGGTTGATGAGCACCCATTGCATGGCTCCGGCGTCGTCGCCAGTGCGCCACAGCTGGTACACTGTGGTGGAGATGGTAGCCGTCTTACCGGGGGTGTATCCGGCAATCATGGCGGTGGCGCCGTATTCGCCCAGAGCACGGGCGAAGGACAGCACGGTGCCTGCGATGATGCCCTGCTTGCAGTAGGGCATCATGACCCGCCAGAAAATCCAGGTATTGGACTTGCCCAGGGTGCGGGCGGCGTGGGCCAGAGTCACGTCGAAGGACTCGAAGGCTCCCCGGGCAGTGCGGTACATCAGAGGAAAGGCCACCACTGCCGAGGCGAAGATGGCCGAGTACCACACCATGGTCAGCCGCAGGTCAAAGACCTCCAGGAACCACAGCCCGATGGTCCGCTTGGGGCCCAGCAGCCGCAGCAGGAAATAGCCCACCACGGTGGGGGGGAGGACCAGTGGAAGCGTGAGTACCACGTCCAGCACACCCTTCACCAGCCGGGGCAGTTTGGCCACATAGTAGGCCGCCAGAATACCCAGGAAGAAGATGAGCACGGTGGAAATAGCGGCAATGCGCAGGGAATTAAAGAGGGGATAGAGATCCAGAACCGATCACCTGCCTTATTAAATGGGCCTGCCGCTGTGCGGCAGGCCCTTGTGTTTACTGGATGACGGTAAAGCCAACACCCTCCAGCACGGCGATGGCGCTCTCGTCGGTGTGCAGATAGTCCAGGAAGGCCTGGGCGGCGGCCTGGCTGGCTTCGCTGCCGCCGCACTTCATGACGGCGGCGGGATAGATGACCTGATCGCACATCTCGGCGGTGGCCTGATCCACCACGGTGAGCTCATAGGTAAAGGCGTCGGTGGCGTAGATGATGCCGCAGTCCACAGCGCCCTCCTTCACCTGATTGGCCACCTCGGATACGTTGGAGGCGTAAGTCACCTTGCCGGCGTCCTCCAGGGCGGTGATATCAATGCCCAGGGTGTCCAGAATCTGGAGGGAGTAGGCGCCCACGGGGACATCATCGTTGCCCAGGCAGAGCAGGGACAGCTTGTCGGTGGCCAGATCGGAGAAGGACCGGATGTCCTTGGGGTTGTCGTCGGGCACTGCCAGCACCACCTTGTTCTCCACAAAGTTGATACGGGTGTCGGACAGCACGAAATCCAGGCCCTCGTTGGTACCGGTGGTGTCGGTGCTGTCCAGCTGGTTCATCTGCTTCTGGGCAGCGGAGATAAACAGGTCGCACACCGCGCCCTCTTCGATCTGGGTCTTGAGGGTACCGGAGGAGTCAAAGGTGAAGGTGAGGGTGACGTTGGGAGCCACCTCTTTGTAGAGGTCGGCGATCTGGGTAAGGGTGGCCTCCATGGAGGCGGCGGCGAACACCACCACTTCCACCTCTTCGGCCTGAGCGGGGGTGGTTTCAGCGGGAGTCTCGCTGCTCTGAGCGGGGCTCTGGGCGGCACCGGAATTGCCGCCGCAGGCGGCTAACGCCAGGATCAATGACAGGGACAGGATCAGGGATACGATTTTTTTCATGCTGCATTCTCCTTTACAAAATGGTAGGCGGCCCCGTTTCCAGGAGCGCCCCGGCCCGCCGCCATGACGGCAAAGGTTTTAGGCGTTACGGGCTCGAAGAATTCAGAACTTATCTTAACGGGCGCAGTTACCCGTAGTCCCCCTTAAAATCTCCAGGCCGTGGGCCAGAGAGGGGAGAATGAACTCCAGACACTCCCGCACCGCCTTGGGACTGCCGGGCAGGTTGACCATGAGGGTCTGTTTGCGGATGCCTGCCGCCGCCCGGCTCAGCATGGCCCGGGGAGTGATCTGGAGAGACTGCCACCGCATGGCCTCGGCAATGCCGGGGGCGGGGCGCTCGGTGACCACCAGGGTGGCTTCCGGAGTCAGGTCGGTAGGGGAGAAACCGGTGCCGCCGGTAGTGAGGATCAGGTCGGCCAGATCGTTGTCGCACAGCCGTTTTAACTCACCGCCCAGCGGTTCCATGCCGTCGGGCAGCAGGGCGGTGTGGACCACCTCATAACCTGCCGCCTCCACCATTTCCCGGATGGCCGGGCCGCTCTTGTCCTCCCGCTGTCCGGCATAGCCGGAGTCGCTGAGGGTGATGATAGCTACCCGCATATTCAGCCCTCCTCCACGATGGTGAGGTCGTCCCCCACCGAGATGGTGCCCCCATGGAGCACCTTGGTAAATACTCCCTCCCGGGGCATGATGCAGTCGCCCATGACCTTGTAGATCTCACAGTGGGCGTGGCACTGCTTGCCCACCTGGGTCAGCTCCAGCACCACGTCGTTGCACTTGAATTTGGTGCCGATGGGCAGGGTCTTGAAGTCGTAGCCCTCCACCACCAGGTTTTCCCCAAAAGCACCGTCATCCACCACGGCACCTCTGGCCCGGAAGGCCTCCACCTGCTCATGAGAGAGCAGGGACACCTGACGGTGCCACTTGCCGGCATGGGCGTCCCCCTGGATACCCCAGTCCTCCACGAACTGGGCGGAGCCCACATTCTTCTTCTGGGTACCCTTCTGTTCACTGACACAGACAGCGATCACTTTGCCCATGGTCTTATCCTCCAATTTGATTCATATTGCGCCCTTCGTCCCGGGCCTGCCTGTCTCCGCCAAAGTGATGGCTGGCGGGTTTGTGGCCGATAGCGTCGGCCATGGCCTGGAGAAGAGCGGAATCGTCTGCTTCGGCATCCAGCAGGGCCTTCAGATCCACCCCGTGGTCGTATTGCAGACAGGTCTTGAGAAAACCGGTGGCAGTGAGCCGCACCCGGTTGCAGCTTTGACAGAACTGATGGGACACCGCACTAATAAAGCCCACCTTGCCCTGGAAGCCGGGGAAGGTCACATTCCGGCTGGGCCCGCCCAGAGCATCGGAGGGGCAGGGAAGGGCGGGGCCGAAGGCAGCCTCCAGCTGCTGCAATACCTCCTCCTCGGTGCGGCGAGTGAGGGTGTCTCCTAGACCAATGGGCATGAGCTCGATGAAGCGGACGGTCAGGTCCCGGTCCTTTGCCAGCGCGGCCAGAGGCACCAGCTGGGCGTCATTGCCGCCTGAAGGGACGCAGTTGACCTTAACGGTGAGGTCCGGCGCGGCCAGGGCGGCCTCCAATCCAGCCAAAGCCCGGGGCAGCTCGTCTCGCCGGGTGAGGGCAGCAAACTGGGCCCGGTCCAGGGTGTCCAGGCTGAGATTGACTCCATCCAGCCCGGCCTTCAAAAGGTCGGGCAGCTGGTTGGCCAGCAGTACCCCGTTGGTGGTAAGGCTGACGGTGCGGATGCCGTCGATGGCTTTTAACTCCTGCACCAGATTGGCCAGACCCTTGCGGACCAAAGGCTCGCCGCCGGTGAGGCGCACCTTTTCCACCCCCAGAGAGGCGGCCAGACGCACCAGGCGGATGATCTGCTCATAGGTGAGGATGGCGCTGTGGTCCACCCACTCTACGCCCTCCTTGGGCATACAGTAGCGGCAGCGCAAATTGCACCGGTCGGTGACCGACACCCGCAGATAGCGGATGTTTCGTCCAAATTGGTCAAGCATGGCCGCTATCCTCCTTTACCAGGCGGAGCAGAAAACGGGCTGCCTCATGGGGCTGGTCCAGGGGCAGCACCGGTACGCCGGGTACCTCCAGAGGCAAATCGGTGACCAGAGCCAGCAGGGTAGCAGGATCAGATACCGGCTCCTCCGAGTTGCCCTTCCGCACCACCTCCAGCTTGGGCCAGCCGGTGTGCTTGAAGCCCTCCAGCAGGATCAGATCCGCTTCGGGGAATTGCATGATGAGGAAGTCCTCTGTTACGGGCTGCTTCTTCACGATCTTAAACTTTTCCCCGTCAAAGATGGCGGTGCCTGCCGCACCGGCGGCCATGAAGCGGCCGGTATCGGTGCCGGGCGGGTCTGCGTCAAAGGAGTGGCCATCGTGCTTGACTACCGCCACGGTGAGGCCCGACTCCTCCAGCAGGGGGAGCATGGCTTCAATGAGGGTGGTTTTGCCGGAGTTTTTTACCCCGGATACCGCCACCACCAGGGGCTTAGCCACGGTCATACACCCCCGACTTGCCGCCTTCCTTGTGGACCAGGTGGATGTCGCCCAATTCCATCCCCTTGTCCAGGGCCTTACACATATCGTAGATGGTAAGCAGAGCTACAGAGACGCCGGTGAGGGCCTCCATTTCCACGCCGGTTTTGCCGGAGAGCTTGACGGTGCAGGTAGCCCGCACGGCGCAGGCCTCTTCCAGAATTTCAAAATCCACCGACAGGTGGCTGAGCAGCAGGGGGTGGCACAGGGGGATCAGCTCCCAGGTGCGCTTGGCGGCCATAATGCCCGCTACCCGGGCCACCCCCAGCACGTCGCCTTTGGCGGCAGTGCGTCCGGTAATAGCGGCCAGGATGGGCGGGGTGACTTTGATGGTGCCCTCGGCCATCGCTGTGCGATAGGTGGGCTCCTTGCCGGTCACGTCCACCATTATGGCGTTGCCGGCCTCGTCAAAATGATTGAAAGCAGGTTCCATAATAACCTCCTTATAGAATCGATATCAGGTGCTCACAGCAGCCACACCTGGATGGCCTGTCCAGCCTCCACCGGTGGAGTGCCTGCCGGCAGCTCCGCCAAACAGTTGCACCCCACCAGGGAGGCCAGCTGGCCGGAGGAGTGACCCACCGGCAGCGTCACCTGCCCGTCCTCGTATCGGCCACGGAGGAAACGACGCCGGGGACTGGGTTTGTCATAGGGGGTGGTCAGGACGGCCTGCTGCCGTCGGGGGAGCAGGTGGGGCTCTCCTGCCAGCGCGGCCAGCAGGGGCTGGGCCAGCAATTCAAAGGTGGTGAAAGCGGCAAAGGGGTTGCCAGACAGAGACAGGATCGGCTTACCCTTATACTGGGAGAACATAGCCGGGGTGCCCGGCTTCAGGTCCACCTTCCAAAATACCCGCTCCGCCCCCAGCAGGGGGAGGGCCTGATGAAAGATATCCTTGTCACCTACCGACACGCCGCCGGTGGTGATGAGCAGGTCACAGCCCTCCAGCATTCCCTCCATGGCCTTCGCCACAGCGGCGGGGGAGTCGGCGGCATGACGGCAAAAGGAAGGCATACCAAGCTCCGTCAGCCGGGCGGTGAGCAGGGCTCCGTTGGAGCCGTAAATCTTCCCGGGAGGGAGGGGCTGACCGGCCTCCACCACTTCGTCTCCGGTGGTGAGCAGCCCCACTTTGGGCCTGCGTCGCACGGCTACCTCTGTGATACCGGCGCTGGCCAGTACGCCAAGGGCGGCGGCATCCAGCCGGGTGCCTGCCGAGAGCAGCAGGCTGCCTGTCCGGTAGTCCTCACCTTGGTAGACATAATTCTTATAAGGGGGGAGAGAGGCGTAGATGGACACCGGGTCGCCTCGGTCAGTATCCTCCTGACGGAGTACGCAGTCACAGCCTTGGGGCAGCATGGCTCCCGTCATGATGCGGATGGCCTGTCCGGGCAGAAGAGGGGATTTTGCTTCATCTCCCGCATACAGGGTATCTACCACCGGCAGACAGATGGGGTGGTCCCGGTCCGCCCCGGCGATGTCAGCAGAGCGGAGAGCATAGCCGTCCAGAGGGGAGCGGTCAAAAGGTGGCTGGTCAACAGGGGCAGTTACGTCAGATGCCAGGGTACGGCCCAGAGCCTGAAGGGCGGGCAGTGTCTCCGATCCCAGCGGGGACAGTTTACCGGTTATCAGCTCAACTGCCTGTTCCAGCGAAATGCCCGTGACCATAGTCAGCACCCCTTGCCGAAGGGGCAGATGGGATAGTGGCACTCCGGGCAGCCCAGGCACAGACCGCCATGGCCCAGGGCCTTCAGGTCAGCACGGCTTACCTTGACTCCAGCGGCGATGCGGGGGAGTACCAGGTCAAATACGGTGGCCTTGGCGTACATGACGCAGCCGGGCAGGCCCAGAATGGGGGTACCGTCGGCAAAGTAGCCCAGCAGGAACATGGCTCCCGGCAGCACTGGGGCGCCGTAGGACACGATGTCCGCACCAGTGTCCTTGATGGCCTTGGGGGTCTTGTCGTCCGGGTCCACGCTCATGCCGCCGGTGCACAGGATCAGGTCCACCCCCTTGGCCTTATAGTCCAGGGCGGCGGCGGTGATGGCGGCCATGTCGTCGCCGGGGAGGCAGTGCTCCGTGACCTGGATGTCGTAGGCAGCCAGCTTGTCGATGATAACGGGGGTAAAGGTGTCCTCAATGAGGACCTTGGCCACCTCACTGCCGGTAGTGATGAGACCGCAGGTTTTCAGCTTCCAGGGGGTGAGGGAGAGGATGGGACCGGTGCCGGCTCGCTCCTCCACCGCCTTCAGCTTGTCCTCGGCGATGACCAGAGGGATAATGCGGGTGCCCGCCAGCTTGTCCCCCTTGTGAACGGCGGTGTTGGTGTGGCGGGTGGCGATCATGATCTCGTCCTCACCGTTGAGGGCGTTGAGCCGCTCTACATCCACCTGAAACAGGCCGTCGATGTCGGCGATGAGCTCGATCTTGCCCTCCTTCACAGCGGTACCGTGCATATGCTCATTCTGGCACAGGGCCTGAAGGCGGAGGGCGGCCTCGTCCTCATGGAGCATCCCGGGCTGGCGCTCCCACACATAGAGGTGCTCCTTGCCCATGCTCAGCAGCACCGGGATATCCTCCTCGGTGACCACATGGCCCTTGCGGAACCGGGCGTCCTTGGTAACGCCACGAATGATCTGGGTCAGGTCGTGGCAGAGCACATGGCCCACCGCGTCGCGGGTATCGATCAGTTTCATCATCTGTTCCTCCCAGTAAACAAAAAGAGGTACCGTCCGATCCGGTACCTCTGGACAGAAGGGTACAATACCCCCCTGTGAAAGAGACTCCTTTTCAAAGACGGAAGGCCGTGCCGTTTCCAGAACGACCCTGGCGGTACGCCATAGGCCAGGCCCTTAGGCGGTTCCGCTCGGAGCACACTCAATTTTCATCAGCATACCACATTTTTTGTTAGATTGCAATGGCCAAGGTGGCACGGGTGTGGTACACTACAGAAAGAAAGGGGAGAGGAGCATGAGAGAGCTGCGGGGACGGTTTGCCCCCAGTCCCAGCGGGCGGATGCACCTGGGCAATCTGTTTTCCGGGCTGCTGGCCTGGTTATCGGTGCGCTCCGCCGGGGGGACTATGGTGCTGCGGATGGAGGACCTGGACTCGGACCGGTGCCGGGCGGAATACGCCGATCAGCTGGCTGACGATCTGCGCTGGCTGGGTCTGGACTGGGACGAGGGTTATCAGACCGGAGGACCTCATGGACCCTATACCCAAAGTGACCGTACAGAATTGTATGCGGACGCCTTCCGAGATCTGGAGAAAAGAGGGCTGATCTACCCCTGCTTCTGCACTCGGGCGGAGCGGCTGGCTGCCTCAGCGCCCCACAGGAGCGACGGACAGGTGATCTATGGTGGCAAGTGTAGACGCTTGACAGAGAAAGAGCGGGCGGAATTGGGTGAAAAACGTTGTCCCGCCTGGCGTTTGATGGTGCCTGACAGGAATATTAGCTTTACAGATAAACTGCAAGGAGCCTATACCGAAAACCTGCTCAAAGACTGCGGAGACTTCATTGTGCGCCGGTCTGACGGGGTGTATGCCTACCAGCTGGCGGTGGTATACGACGACGGGGCCATGGAGATCAATCAGGTGGTGCGGGGGCGGGATCTGCTGGACTCCACCCCCCGGCAGATCTATCTCTACGAGCTGTTGGGACTGACCCCGCCGGAGTTCTGCCACGTGCCTCTGCTGCTGGCCCCCGACGGCAGACGGCTGTCCAAACGGGAGCGGGACCTGGATATGGGGGCCCTGCGGCAGCGGTTCACCCCGGAGGGGCTGACCGGCCTGCTGGCCTTCTGGGCCGGGCAGCTGGACAAGCCGGAGCCGGTGCGTCCGGCGGAGCTGGCCAAGGACTTCGACTGGGCCAAGGTTCCGGCAGGTGATATTACCATCGATCCCAGTCAATTATAGAAAGGACGCCGCGGCATATTGCCGCGGCGTCCTTTCTATCTTTAGGAGAAACTCACGTTGCAGTCGGTGGGGACCACGCACACGTAGGTGGTGCCCACACCAAAGGTAATGGGGTTGCCGTCGGCATCCTCATAATAGAACTGGCCGCTGGGGGCCTGCTTGCTCCAGGTCAGCTCGGTGATCTTGCCGCCGCAGGCAAAGTAGCCCTTGCCGCCGCTGGACAGGTCCACGGTGATGTGGCCCAGATAGTCGCCGGTGTTGCGGCAGGCGGTCTTGATAATGACTACGTTGGTGACCTCTACCTGCTGCTGGGTGTTGCCGTCTATGTAGGCCGCGCCGTACTCCTCTACACCGTACTTACCGGTGTTCTCATTGTAGACAAAACGGCCGGTCTTGTAGCTGGAGACGGGAACGGTGATCTGGGTGGCGTCCACGCCGTCGGCGGGAGTACCGTCCTCAGCGAAGTTCATCTCATAGACGTAGCCGTCCTTATGGTCCAGACGGATGTTGTAGGTGGGCAGCCGGCCCATGATGGACTGGCCGGTGGTGACCACCGTGTGCTCCAGGCTGTAGCTTTGCTTGCGCACCGGGTCACGCCACATCAGGTTGCTGTTTTCCGTACTGCCCAGATAGGGGCCTCGTACCGCGTCCAGGGCGGTGACGCCCCAGGTCTTGATTTTGCTGTAGGCGTCCTCGCTGCCGCCGGCATGGAGGAACACGGCGTCGTGGCCCAGGGCAACCTCCAGATAGTAGGGACGGGCGGAACGGATAGAGCCGATGGTGCCTACCCCGTCCAGAGACTGATAGACGCCCACCATGCGGGTAATGCCGCCCTCGGCGGGGATCTCATAGATGATGTCAGCCTGCGACTGGCCCAGCTGGGGGAGGGCCTGCTTCAGATTGTTGAGCATGATGGCCACCGGCCGGCGGTTGACCCACTCTTCGCCCATGGGCAGGCCGGTGAGTGGGTTGAGGGGACCGTCATAAGGGGTCTCGGTGGGTGTGGGCGTAACACTTTCCACCACGGGGGCGGAGGAAGTGGGCGGCGCGGGGGAGTCCTCCGGTTCCGGAGACCCACCGCAGGCGGAGAGCAGCAGGGGCAGCGTAAGCAGCAGGGGCAGCAGTTTTTTTCCCATGACGGTATCCTCCGTTTTCTTGCCGGGCGCCCGCCGTGGGGGCCGGGGCTCCGCAGTGTGGTACCTTTATCATACTCTGTGGGACAGGTTCCCGTCAAGGTGGCCGGAGCCGGGAAATTGCACTTGTGATTTTACTCGGGCTTGGGTATAATGATTAGTAAGCGGCAAGCGCTTCGGAAAGGAGAACTCCATGGCACGTCACGGTTTTATCCACGACAAACTGGATATCAAGTTCCTGATCCTCTACATCATGGCACGGGTGGCATCTCCCATCGATTTTCACGCCCTTACTGACCTGACCATGTGCGATGATGGGGTGGACTACTTCGAGTTTGCCGAGGCGGTCTCCGAACTGGTGGAAACCGGGCACCTGACCCTGGAGAACGACCTGTACGCCATCACCGACAAGGGACGTTCCAACGGCGCCGCCTGTGAGAGCAGCCTGCCCTACACCGTCAAGCAGAAGTGCGGTGTCAATCTGGCCCGGATCAACGGCATCCTCCGGCGCAACGCCCAGGTGCGCGCCCATGTGGAGGACCGGCCGGAGGGAGGCAGCACGGTGAAGATGGAGCTGGACGACGACAAGGGCAACCTGTTTACGCTGGAGCTGTTCTGCGGTACCCGGGAACAGGCCCAGCGGATGGCCAAGGGCTTCAAGGAGGAGCCGGAGCGGGTGTATAATGATGTGATCACCGCTCTGCTGGAGTGGGAGAAAAATCGATAATTTCCCGGGAAAGAAAAAATAAGTGTTGACAAAGCCTGGTCGGGGCGCTATAATAACCGAGCAGTCTTTTGACGGGGCTGTGTTTTGCGGATGTGCTGGAACTGGTAGACTGGCTAGCTTGAGGTGCTAGTGGCCCACGGCCGTACGGGTTCGAGTCCCGTCATCCGCACCATATGCGCGAGTGGTGGAATTGGCAGACTCGCTAGATTCAGGTTCTAGTGTGCATTACGCACGTGCGGGTTCAAGTCCCGCCTCGCGCACCAAAAAAGAAGGACATCCGTAAAGGATGTCCTTCTTTTTTGGATACCTCAAGAAATCAAAATGCTCGGGGCAAGTGAATTGCCCCTGCGCCGAGGTTTTGGGCTGACAGCCCAAAACGCTCGTACGGCGCAAAAGCGCCGACGGCCCAAAGGGCCGGTTTTAAATACTGCAAGAAATGAAAGACATTGATACGGCCCGATGCAAGATGGGCCGCCATTATCCCGGAAATGGAGGACCAGGACCATGAATGAAAAGGAAGTAGGGGAGCTGCGCCGCCGGTTCAAGGCGGACAAGAGTGCCATCACCCATGTGCGGGGCTGCTACGTCAACGAAAAGAAGGAGATCGTCTCTCAGTTTGATCAGTCCCTGGCGCTGATGAGCGAGGAGGAGAGCGAAAAGCTGCTGGCCATTCTGCGCCGCACCCTCTCCGGCGGCATCGACCGCAATCTGATCGACATCAGCTTTGCCACCAAGCAGGTGGCGGAGGGGGAGGAGCACAAGCTGCTCATGGCCCTGCGGGATTCCGGACTGGGGGATGAGGAGGCTGTCCAGGCCTTTTTCCAGAAGGCCATTGACAGCCTGGATCTGGAAGGCAGCTATCTGATCCTGCTGGCTCATGACCGGTACGACGTACCCTACCGGGCCAAGGACGGCGAGACCCAGAAAGACGCCTCCGAGGAGGTCTATTCCTACATCCTGTGCAGCATCTGCCCGGTGAAGCAGACCAAGCCTGCTCTCAGTTTCCAGGCCCGGGAGAGCCGCTTCTATAACCGCCAGGCTGACTGGCTGGTGTCCCCGCCGGAGGTGGGTTTCCTGTTCCCTGCCTTTGATGACCGTACCACCAACCTCTATGACGCGTTGTACTACAATCGAGACGTGGGGGAGAACCACGAGGATTTTGCTCAGGCGGTATTTGCCTCTCCCATCCCCATGCCCGCCCAGGCCCAGAAGGAGACCTTCCAGTCCATTCTGGGGGAGACTTTGGGGGAGGAGTGCAGCTACGACGTGGTCCAGGCGGTCCATGACCAGCTGCGGGAGCTGGTAGAGGAGCACAAGGAGAATAAGGAAGAGGAGCCTCTGATGGTGTCTAAGGGGGCGGTGAAGTGTGTGCTGCTGTCCTGCGGCGTGTCCGAGAGTCATGTAAACGCCTTTGACAGCCGCTACGACGACAGCTTTGGAGCGGAGACCCGGCTCAGTCCCCGGAACCTGGTGGACGCCAAGCAGGTCCAGGTCTCCATGCCCGACGTAACCATCAAGGTGTCCCCGGAGTACAGCGCTCTGGTGGAGACTCGCTCTATCAATGGGAAAAAGTACATCCTCATTCCGGCGGAAGGGGAAGTGGAGGTCAACGGGGTGCCCATCCACATCGACGGCTGACCACAAGCTGGGAATTGCATCTTTTTGAAAAATAGAGTAGAATCAGGTATCGACTTTTGCAGGGAGGCATTGCCATGGGAATCTTTAACCCGGAGCACGGTATCTACCGCCTGACGGAAAAGATAGCCGATCTGGTGATTTTGAGTGTGTTTTGGCTGGTGTGTTCCATTCCCCTGGTGACGCTGGGGCCAGCCACCACCGCGCTCTACAACACGGTGGTACGCTGTATCCTGGGCGATGAGCGTAACAGCTGGGTCCTGTTTTTCCGTACCTTCAAGCAAAATTTCAAGGTGGGTGCACTGACCAGCCTGGTGGTAGTCCCGCTGATGGCGGTGCTGGTCATCCTCCACGAGGTGCTCTATCAGATGGCCCTGACGGACGATGTGGGCTATACGCTGTTTTTTGCCTACCGGGTCTTTCTGCTACTGCCCATCGGCTTTATCTGCTACCTCTTTCCGGTGCTCTCCCGGTTTACCTTTCAGGTCAGCGGGCTGCTGGTCAACTGCGGCAAGCTGGCCATCGCACACTTGCCCAGCACCGTGCTGATGGCGGTGATCGCCTTTGTTGCCCTCATCGTATGCTCCAATGTGCCCATTCTGGTCATGCTGCTGCCCACTATCGTGACTTGTCTGCACGCCTTCCTACTGGAGCGGATTTTCCGGCCCTATATCAAGGAGCAGCAGCCGGATATGGACGACGAAGAGGACGAGGAGGAAATGTAAATAAATAATCAATATATCAATGAAAAAGCCGCACCGGCTTCCATGAGGGAAGCCGGCGCGGCTTTTTTGCGTCAGAGAGAGGAGTGCATCATGGTATTGATGGCCTCCTGATAGGAGAGCTGGATGTGCTCGGTGAGCAGCTGGCAGGCAGTTTCCTGCTGCTGCTGAAGAATGGCGTCCAGAATGGCGATATGCTCCTGATTGCTCACCTGATAGCGCAGGGGGCGCCATGCGGTGATGCGGATCAGGTTCAGATAGTCCACCAGACTGCGCATCAGCTGGGAGGCATACTGATTATGAAGGGTATCCACCAGCTCCAGGTGAAATTTATTGTCCAGTTCAATCAGGGGAGAGGCGGTCTGTCCGGCCCGGCCTGCCTCATCGTCCTGGTGCTCCAGCAGCAGGGTCCGCATATCGGTGGCCCACTGGAGATCCACCTGATAGAAGCACTGCCGGAGGATCATGGGCTCTAACAGGGAACGGATCTCGAAGATATCATGGATGCTCTTGGGGGTGGGACGGGTGATCTCGATGCCTTTGCGGGGGTGAATTTGCACCAGATTGTCCTGGGCCAGCGCCAGAACGGCCTCCCGTACCGGCGTCCGGCCCAGCCCCAGGGATTCCTGAAGCTGAGACTCATTCACAAATTGGCCGGGAGCAAGTTCCTTTTGCAGGATCATGGACTTAATTTGGTCGTATGCCTGCTTGGACAGACTGGCCTCCCGTTTGGTATTAATAGGTGCCATAGGCAACTTCCTTCCACAGCGACATACCAGAGTCAAGTGGCTGATATATCAACTGTACATTCATGTAATATATCATTCAACTGAAGTATACCAGTCTTGGAAGGACCCGTCAAGTGGGAGGGGAAATAGTTGCAAAATGAGAATGACCGCATTACTTTGCGAAAAAGAAGGGAGGCATCGGAATTATGATAGGGGATTTAAGGACATTTTTAGAACATCTTGTTGTCATATTATCACAAGAAGGAGAAACTGAAAATGAATTTCTTTGGCAGAATCGTCGGTTTATGGGTTGACAGGTCGAATAAACTGTGATATCTTCAAACCATAAAATATATCAGCAATATATCATCTGGATATCAGCCCGGACCGAACTATGGGAGGGAACGATATGAGCAGGGCGAAGCCCTTTTTGGACGAAGATTTTCTGCTGACCACCGATACAGCCAGGTCGCTGTACCACACAGTGGCGGAGCAGGTGCCCATCCTGGATTATCACTGTCACGTCAGTCCCCGGGAAATTGCCGAAAACCGGGTCTTTCATGACCTGACCCAGCTCTGGCTGGAAGGGGACCATTATAAGTGGCGGTTGATGCGGGCTAACGGGGCGGAGGAACGACTGGTGACCGGCGACGCCGATCCCTTTGAAAAGTTCCAGACCTGGGCCAAAGCGTTGGAGCGGGCTCCGGGTAATCCACTCTATCATTGGAGCCACCTGGAGCTGCGCCGCTATTTCCGGTATGACGGCCATCTGACCGGGGCCAACGCCAAAGAGGTGTGGGACCACTGCAGCAAGGTGATTGGAGATGGGATGTCCGTCCGGGATATCCTGAAAAAATCCAATGTGACCCTGCTGTGTACCACCGACGACCCGGCGGACAGCCTGGAGTGGCACGCCAAAATGGCTACCGATGCCACCCTGGAGACCCGCGTGCTGCCCGCCTTCCGGCCCGATCAGGCGGTGAACCTGGAGAAGCCGGAGTTTGCCGCCTACCTGGAGCGGCTGGGCCAGGCGGCCGGCGTGAAGATCGACGGCTGGGACAGCCTGCTGGGGGCGCTGGAGAACCGGATGGACTTCTTCCATACCAACGGCTGCCGGGTGGCCGACCACGGACTGGACAATATCTGCTATCGGCCCGCTGGCACGGAAGAGCTGGACGCCATCCTGAAACGGCGGCTGGCCGGGGAAGAGGTGACCGGGGAAGAGAAGTGGAAGTACAAGACAGCCCTGCTTCTTTTCTTCGGAAGAGGCTATGCCAAACGAAACTGGGTGATGCAGCTTCACTTTGCCGCTCAGCGCAATAACAACACCAAGATGTACCGGCTTTTGGGACCGGATACCGGATATGACAGCATCGGGCCAGGAGTAAACCTGCCCGATCTGGCCGCCTTCCTCAGCACCCTGGAGGAGGAGGGGGCTCTGCCCAAGACAATCCTCTACTCTCTGGATCCCAACGACAACGCAGGACTCATCACCCTGATGGGCTGCTTCCAGGGACCGGGCGTGGCCGGGAAGATGCAGCACGGCGCGGCCTGGTGGTTCAACGACAATAAGGGCGGTATGGAGGCCCAGATGAAGGCCCTGGCGGCCAACGGCCTGCTGGGGAACTTTGTGGGGATGCTCACCGATTCCCGCAGCTTCCTCTCCTATACCCGGCATGAATATTTCCGGCGCATCCTGTGTGAGCTGCTGGGCGGCTGGGTGGAAAGCGGACAGCTGCCCGATGACCGGGCAGCGCTGGATGGCATGACGGCCGACATCTGTTACCGCAACAGCATTCGTTACTTTGGCTTGGAACAGTATCATTTACGGGGGGCGGAGAAGCTATGAGTATGATCAGCGTCAAGGGGTTGAAAAAGAGTTTTAAGAACCATGAGGTGCTCAAGGGTATTGATATTGAGATCCAGCCAGGTGAGGTGGTGGCCATCGTAGGGCCCTCCGGCTGCGGCAAGTCCACCTTCCTGCGCTGCCTCAACCTGCTGGAGAAGCCCTCCGGTGGACAGATACTCTACCACGACGTGGATCTGGTCAGCGCCGACGCCAAGACGGCCACCAAGGTACTGCTCGGTATGGGCATGGTGTTCCAGCAGTTCAACCTGTTTCCCCACCTGACGGTGCTGGACAACATCATGCTGGCCCCCACCATGGTTAAGGGACAGGACAAGCAGACCAGCCAGGAGCAGGCCATGGCACTGCTCAAGACCGTGGGCCTGGAGGACAAGAAGAATGCCTACCCCAACCAGCTCTCCGGCGGCCAGCAACAGCGCATCGCCATTGCCCGGGCTCTGGCCATGAAGCCGGAGGTCATGCTCTTCGACGAGCCCACCTCCGCTCTGGACCCCGAGATGGTAGGCGAGGTATTGGACGTGATGAAGAAGCTGGCTGCGGAGGGCATGACCATGCTGGTGGTTACCCACGAGATGGGCTTTGCCCGTGAGGCTGCCGACCGTGTGATCTTCATTGACGGCGGCTACATCGTGGAGGACAGCGAGCCCGAGGAGTTCTTCAGCCATCCCAAGAATAAGCGGCTTCAGGAGTTCTTGAGCAAAATGCTCTGATCTTCATTATATTAAGGAGGAAACGAACCATGTCTCAGATCAAGGTAGCTCGTTACAGTGATGTGAAGTACGACTTTGTCAACGGCTTTGCCAAGGTGCCGGTGCTGGAAGGGGAGTTCGACCAGGCCCACTTCGCCCACTGCGCCCTGCAGCCCGGCTGCTCCGTGACCCCTGACATCTACTCTGTGAAGGAGCACAATCAGCTGTTCATCTTCACCAAGGGCAAGGGCTACGTGACCACCCCCCGTCAGGCCTGGAACATTGTGGAGCCCGGTGTGTTCGTTCCTGAGTTTGATACCGAACACTTCACCATCACCTGCTCCGCCGACAGCAAGCAGCCCCTGGAGTACCTGCACATCATCACCGAGCTGAGCGACTACGACAAGACCTGTCTGGTGGAGTCCCGCATGGTGCTGCCCCGGTTCCGCGGTATTTCCCAGGGCTGGACCTATGACGAGGACTTCAAGGACAACGACATCACCACCTCCATCATGCTGCTGGAGCACCGCAACCTGGGCCGTCTGTCCATGGGCTGCGTCCGGGGCAAGGGCCCGGTTGAGATCGGTCAGCACATCCACAACGAACTGGCCCAGTGGTACTTCCCCCTGCCCGGCTCTGAGTTTATCTACACCGTCGGCGGGGAAGAGGTTAAGATGACCGGCGGCGACCTGTCCTTCACCCCCACCGGCTTCTGGCACGGCAGCAAGGTGGAAGCGGACAAGACCTGCGACTACATCTGGTTCGAGATGTGCATTGACGGCTATCCCGGCGAGATCAAGTAAGATATCCATCCACTACACATTATCTATTTCAATGAAAAGGGGAATGTACCATGGCTCTGGTTCAGATTTCGAGAGGCGCTGAGGTCAAGCACAACTATGTGGACGGCGTGTCCCGAGTGCCTATCTTGGAGGGCGCTTACCATGACGCGACGGTGGAGCGCATCTCCATCCAGCCCGGCGCCGACCTGACCCCGGAGATCTTCTCCCGTCAGGAGCACAATCAGGTGTTTCTCATCACCGCCGGCAAGGGCTACATCGTCACCCCCCGCCGGGTGTTCAACATCACCGAGGTCTCTGTGTTCGTGCCCGACTTTGACAAGGAGCAGTTTACCTTCCATTGCGCCGCCGACGCCAAGGAAAATATGGAGATTGTCCACTTCGTCACCGAGCTGAGCGACTACGACAAGACCTGCCTGAAGGAGTCCCACCTGACTCTGCCCCGGTTCCGGGGTGTGTCCCAGGCCTGGCATTACAAGGAGGACTTCACCGGCGCCGATATTCAGCAGATGATGCTCATCGAGCACCGCAACCTGGGCCGCCTGTCCATGGGCGCCAACTTCGGCACCGGCCCCAACTACATCGGCCAGCACATCCACAACGAGCTGGAGCAGTGGTATATCATGCTGCCCGGCGCCTCCTTCACCTACACCGCTGAGGATGAGAAGATCCATGTGGTGGGCGGCGACGTGACCTACACCCCCCACGGCTCCCACCACGGCAGCGAGTGCGCCGAGGGCGAGAAGTTCGCCTATGTGTGGTTCGAGCTGTGTGAGAACGGCTATCCCGGCGAGATCAAGTAAGGATGGCCCGGAATTGGGAGCTGCTGGGCTCCAACAGCACCTACAGCCATGTGCCCCTGGAGGCCTGTCTGGATGAACTGGCGGAGCTTGGGTTGACGGCCCTGGACTTTGTACCCCAGACGCCCCATTTCTGGTGCAGTCATGCTGAGATGGGGGACGCCGCCGCCCTCCGGCGGATGCTGGAGGAGAGAGGCCTGCGGGCCGCGGTGGTCACCCCGCCGCCCTACCGCTATTCCATCACCGCCCCGGCGGGGATGCAGCGGCAGTTCACCCTGGACTATTACCGCCGCTGTATCCTGCTGGCGGCCTCCCTGGGGGCTGACCGGGTGGTGCTGGGGGCGGAGGGGGCCTGCTGGGATCTGGAACGGGACCGGCTGCTGGACCAGGCGGCGGAGTTGCTGGACAGGCTGTGTCCCACGGCGGCGGCAGCCGGAGTGAAGCTGCTGCTCATGCCGGTGCTGGGGCCCGACGCCCCTCTGGCCGCCCAGTCTCCCGTGCTGGGGCCGGCGGAGGAGATCCTGGGCATGATCCGCCGGGTGGACAGCCCCTGGCTGGGGACCTGTCTGGATACCAACGCTATGAGTGTGTGGGGAGACGATATCCCCGGCTGGTTTGCCCGGCTGGGGACCTGCACCGATCTGGTCCGGCTGTGCGACGGCAATTACCACGGCTGGCGGGCCTGGGGGGAGGGATGTCTGCCCATGGACCGCTATCTGGAACAGCTGGAGGCGGCAGGGTACCGGGGAGAACTCTCCCTGCTGCTGCCCGGCGAGCGCTATGTGGACAGGCCCGGCCATCCGCTGAGGCAGGTCCTGGCGGCGCTGAGAACAGGGGGGAGGACATGAAGGGTATCCGACGCGACCAGCTGGTGAACATGAACCAGCACTACCGCCGGTTCTCTCTGGACTGCTTCCTGGACTGCCAGCAGAAGCTGGGCTTTCGTCAGATCGAGCTGTGGTGTGGCGCTTCTCATTTCTGGCTGGACCACACCGGCTACGATGACGTATCGGTACTGAAGGGCAAGCTGAAGGACCACGGCGTGAAGGTGGTATCCATTACCGCCCCCAGCATGGCCTACCAGTACCAGTACGCGGCCCAGGACAGGGAGCAGCTGGAATACTCCTTCCGTTACTTCTCCAACGCCATCCATCTTGCCGCTGAACTGGGGGCCGACCGGGTGGTGGTCAACTCCGGCTGGGGTTACCTGGGGGAGGACGAGGACACCATGTGGAACCGGTGCCGGGATCATCTGTCCCGGCTGTGCCGGGTGGCCCAGCCCCTGGGTGTAAACCTGGTGATGGAATCCCTGCGGGACGACGAGAGCAACCTGGTCTATAACCTGGAGCGAGCTGTGCGGATGTACCGGGAGGTGGATCACCCCAGCCTGAAAATGATGGTGGACAACATTGCCACCGGAGCGGCGGGGGAGAGCCTGGAGGATTGGTTCAGAGCTTTCGGCTCGGACCTGATCCATATGCACTTTCTGGACGGCGACCCCTGGCTCCACAACATCTGGGGAGACGGCAACACCTCCTTGTCCCAACAGATTCAAATTATGAACCAATGGAACTATACCGGCTATCTGGTGCAGGAGGTGGCGGATGAGCACTACTTCTCCGACCCCTTCCAGGCAGACCGGAAAAACCTCCGGGTACTGGAGCGGTTCCTGGAGGATTGAGCGTTATTTCCCGATGCGCCCCATCGGTAAATAAAATCAAATGTAAGGAAAGGTGAACATCATGAAGCTGAAAAGATTGATCCCCTCGGTCCTCTCTCTTGCACTGGTCTTTTCCCTGGCCGCCTGCGGCGGCGGCAGCGGCAGCGCCAACACTCCCGCTCAGAATGAGACTACCCCCGCCCAGAGCGAGACCACCCCGGCTCAGACCGAGGGCGACGGCTCCCTGCAGCGCGTCCTGGACGCCGGCAAGCTGACCATCGGCGCCGAGGGCAACTGGATCCCCTATGTGTACAACGAGGACGGCACCGGTGAACTCACCGGCTTCGAGGTTGAGGTAGCCAAGGAAGTGGCCGCCCGCCTGGGCGTGGAGGCCGAGTTCCAGATCTCCGACAGCTGGGACCCCGTGCTGGCCGGTCTGGACGCCGCCCGCTATGACATCGTTATCTGCGGCGTGAACCCCAACCCCGAGCGCCAGGAGAAGTATGCCTGCTCCATCGCCTACGCTGAGAACCCCTACTGCCTGGTGGTCAACGGCGACAACACCGAGATCACTTCCTTTGATGATCTGGACGGCAAGCTGTGCATCAACTCCCCCTCCTCCGCCGCCGGCCAGATTGCCCAGCGGTATGGCGCCACCACCGCTGACGGCGACCTGACCGCCGCAATGGAGCAGCTCAACACCGGCCGCGCCGACGCCCACGTGAACAACGTGGCCGCTGTGGACGCCTATATGGACGCCATTTCCAAGCGTATTTCTGAGATCGGCGTGGTGCCGGTCATCAAACTTAACCATCCCCAGGAGGACGCCGCTCCGCTGGCCCATGCCCTGTGTGCCGGCGGGGTGCCGGTGGCGGAGGTCACCTTCCGGGCCGCCGGAGCTGCCCAGGCCATCCGCCTTATGACCGAAGCCTGCCCGGATATGCTGGTGGGGGCGGGTACCGTCCTTACCACCGATCAGGTGGACCAGGCTCTGGAGGCCGGGGCCAAATTCATTGTCACCCCCGGCCTGGACCCGGATATCGTTACCTATTGCCAGAGCAAGGGTGTGCCCGTGTTCCCTGGCTGCACTACCCCTACCGACTACCATACTGCCAATAAGCTGGGGCTGGAGGTACTGAAGTTCTTCCCCGCGGAGCAGTCCGGCGGTCTGGCCAAGATCAAGGCCATGAGCGCCCCCTTCCCCATGTTCAAGATCATGCCCACCGGCGGCATCTCCCTGAAAAACCTGAAGGAGTATCTGTCCAGCCCGGTGGTGTGCGCCTGCGGCGGCTCCTATATGGTCACCGCCGATCTCATCGACAATCACAAGTGGGACGAGATCACCGCACTGTGTCAGCAGTCGGTGGCCATCGTCAAGGAGGTACGAAATGGCTAAAGTTGTTACGTTTGGCGAGCTGATGCTCCGCCTGGCCCCCAACGGCTACTACCGCTTCTTCCAGAACGATCAGATGCAGGCCACCTTCGGCGGCGGCGAGGCCAACGTGGCGGTCTCCCTGGCCAACTACGGCCTGGACAGCGTGTATGTCACCAAGCTGCCTGCCCACGCCATCGGTCAGGCTGCCGTGGACTCTCTGCGGTACTTTGGCGTGGATACCTCCAAGATTGTCCGGGGCGGCGACCGGGTAGGCATTTACTACCTGGAGAAGGGAGCCTCCCAGCGGGGAAGCGTGTGCATTTACGACCGGGCTCACTCCGCCATTGCCGAGGCCCGGTCCGGCGACTTCGACTGGGATGCCATCTTTGAGGGGGCCGACTGGTTCCATTTTACCGGCATTACCCCCGCTCTGGGCCCCAATCTGGTGGAGCTGTGCCGCCAGGCCTGTGAGGCTGCCAAGGCCCGGGGCGTCAAGATCTCCTGCGACCTGAACTACCGGGGCAAGCTGTGGACCCGGGAAGAGGCCCGGGCGGCTATGACCGACCTGTGCCGCTATGTGAATGTGTGCATCTCCAACGAGGAGGACGCCAAGGATGTCTTCGGCATCGAGGCCGAGGGCAGCGATATCTATGGCGGCAAGCTGAACAAGGCGGGCTATGAGAGCGTGGCCAGGCAGCTGATGGACAAGTTCGGCTTTGAGAAGGTGGCCATCACCCTGCGTACCTCCATCTCCGCCAGCGACAACGACTGGGCCGGAATGCTGTACGACGGTAAGAATTGCTGCTTCTCCAAGGAGTACCACCTCCGCATCGTGGACCGGGTGGGCGGCGGCGACTCCTTCGGCGCCGGGCTGATCTACGCCCTGCTGTCCGGCAAGTCCGCGCAGGAGACCATCGAGTTCGCCGTGGCGGCCTCCGCCCTGAAGCACTCGGTGGAGGGGGACTACAACCGGGTCACCGTGGCCGAGGTGGAGAAGCTGGCCGGGGGCGACGGCTCCGGCCGGGTACAGCGGTAACAGAAAAATGGACAGCTGGACCATTTGGTCCAGCTGTCTGTTTCAAAGGAGGGTCGGGATGAAAACACTAAACTATCAGGTGCTCAAAGAGACCGGCTATACCGGCTATGTGCTGGAGGAGGGGCCGGAAAAGGTGCTCCAGTTCGGAGAGGGCAACTTCCTGCGGGCTTTTGCAGACTGCTGGTTTGATCTGGCCAACGAGCGGGTGGGGTGGAACGGTAAGTGTGTGCTGGTCCAGCCCATCCCCCAGGGCTTGGCAAAAGAGATCAACGCCCAGCAGGGGCTGTATACCCTGTGCCTGCGGGGACGGGAAAACGGCCAGCCGGTGGACCGGCGGCGGGTGATCTCGGCGGTGAGCCGCTGCCTCAACCCCTATGAGGGGGAGGACTATCAGGCCATGCTGGAGGTGGCTATCTCCCCGGAGCTGGAGTACATCGTGTCCAACACCACCGAGGCGGGCATCGTCTACGACCCTACCTGTAAGCTGGAGGATCAGCCTCCTGCATCCTTTCCCGCCAAGCTGACCCAGGTGCTTTACCGTCGCTGGCAGGCGGGGCAGCCGGGCCTGGTGATCCTGTCCTGTGAGCTGATCGACAGCAACGGAACGATTCTGCAGGACTGTGTGGAGCGCCACGCCGCCCAGTGGGGGCTGGAGGAGACCTTTGTGGAGTGGCTAAAGGGATGTACTTTCTGCTCTACCCTGGTGGACCGCATCGTGCCCGGCCGTATCCGGGACCGGGAGGAGCAGGCTGAGCTGGAGGGGGAGCTGGGCTACGCCGATCCCCTGTTGGACGTGGGGGAGGTGTTCGGCGTCTGGGTGATCCAGGGGCCGGAGTGGCTGGCGGACAAGCTGCCTTTCCGTGCCGCCGGGCTCAACTGCCCGGTGGTGCCCGACGTGACCCCCTACAAGCACCGGAAGGTGCGGATACTCAACGGCGGCCACACCGGCTTTGTGCCGGGGGCCTACCTGGCAGGCTTCGATATCGTCCGGGACTGCATGGCCCACCCGGTGGTGCGGGGCTTTCTGGAGCAAATGCTCTACCGGGAGATCATCCCCACCCTGGAGCTGGACCGGACCGACCTGGAGCAGTTTGCCAAAGCGGTGGAGGACCGGTTTGACAATCCCTTTGTGGACCACGCCCTGCTGAGCATCTGCCTGAACACCGTGTCCAAGTGGCGGGCGCGGAATCTGCCCAGCCTGCTGGCCTACCAGCGGCAGACGGGACAGCTGCCACCCTGCCTCACCATGAGTCTGGCGGCGGCCATTCAGTTTTACTGCGGGCACATGGAGGAACTGACCGATCAGGGGCTGGTCTGTCGCCGGAGCGATGGCACGGCCTACACCGTGTTCGATGACCGATGGGTGCTGGAGTTTTGCTGGGCCCACCGGGGGGACAGTGCCGGGGAACTGGTGCGGGCCATCCTGAGCCACGAGCAGATGTGGGGTATGGACCTGACGTCGGTGGACGGCCTGACGGCAGCGGTGACGGCGGATCTGGAGAAGATCCGGACCGATGGGGTGCTGGCCGCATATGCCGCCTGTCTGGAGGAAAACGCATGAAGCTGATCCAGATTCAGATGGGAGACAATGTGGCGGTGGCCCTGTCCCCAGTGGAGGCGGGGGAGCAGGTAAGCGTTGGGGTATGGACTCTGACAGCGGCGGAGTCCATCCCTCAGGGCCATAAGCTGGCGCTTGTGCCGCTGAAGCCGGGAGATTTGGTATACAAATATGGCTGCGCCATCGGGCGGGTCACCACTCCCGTGCCGGCAGGCGGGTGGGTCCACACCCACAACATGACCACCAATTTGTCCGCCCACACCCACTTCTCCTACCGCCCGACGGTACAGGCTCTGGAGTCGGAGGAGCCGGAGCAGTTTCTGGGCTATCTGCGGCCGAATGGCCGGGTGGCAACACGCAACGAGATCTGGGTACTGCCCACCGTGGGCTGCGTCAACGAGATCGCCTGCCAGCTGGCGGCCGGCAACCAGGACCTGGTGGGGGGGAGCGTGGAAGGGCTTTACGCCTTTCCTCACCCCTACGGATGCAGCCAGACGGGGACGGACCACGCCAACACCCGGGCCATCCTGGCTGGACTGGCCCGCCATCCCAACGCGGCGGCGGTGCTGGTGGTGGGACTGGGGTGTGAGAACCTGCAATGCAGTCAGCTGATGGAGGATCTGGGAGCGGAGGCAGCGGAGCGGGTGAAGTTCCTGGTGTGCCAGCAGGTGGAGGACGAACTGGCGGCAGGCCGGGCCTTGCTGGAGAAGTGTGCCGCCTATGCCGCTCAGTTCCAGCGCCAACCGGTGCCGGTGAGCAAGCTGGTGGTGGGCCTCAAGTGCGGCGGCTCCGACGGCCTGTCCGGCATCACCGCCAACCCGGTGGTGGGCAGGTTCAGCGATCTGCTGGTGGCCCGGGGAGGCAGCACCATTCTCACCGAGGTACCCGAGATGTTTGGAGCCGAGGAACTGCTGCTGGGCCGCTGTGCCGATGAAGAGGTGTTCCGTCAGACAGCGGAGATGCTCCAGGGCTTCCGGGATTATTTTGTCTCTCACGGCGAGAACGTCTACGAAAATCCCTCCCCCGGCAATAAGAGTGGAGGGATTACCACCCTGGAGGACAAGTCCTGCGGCTGTGTTCAGAAGGGGGGCACAGCCCCCATCGTGGGGGTGGTGCCCTATGGCGGGCAGGTAGTGCGGCACGGATTAAATCTGCTGTGGGGTCCGGGTAACGACCTGGTGTCCACCACCGCCCTCAGCGCGGCGGGAGCCCACCTGATCCTCTTCACCACCGGGCGGGGCACGCCTTTCGGCGCGCCTGCTCCCACACTGAAGATCTCCAGCAACATGGCGTTGGCTGCCCATAAGCCCCGGTGGATCGACTTTGACGCCGGTACCGTGGCGGAAGGGGAGAGCATTGATCAGGCGGCGCGGCGGCTGTTCCATCTGGTGCTCCGCACGGCCGGAGGCGCTCCCACCAAAAGCGAGGAGGCTGGCCGCCGGGGGATCGCTATCTTCAAGGACGGCGTGACACTGTAAAGGACCATGGAAATTTCCACATGGTAGGATGAAAAATCCTTCTTTCCATTTCAGGTGAAATCAGGTAAAATATACCCAGATATGTTAAGCCCCACAGGGACCACATCTGTTATGGAGGTAGGACATGAGAAAGACGAAAATCATCTGCACCCTCGGTCCGGCAGTGGACGACGAGGAGACCCTGCGCAAGCTGATTCTCAAGGGCATGAACGCCGCCCGCTTCAACTTTTCTCACGGCACCCATGAGACCCACCTGGCCCAGCTCACCAAGCTGAAGCGGGTCCGGGACGGATTGGGCGCGCCGGTGGCCACCATTCTGGATACCAAGGGCCCCGAGATCCGGGTCAAGACCTTTGAAAACAGCCCAGTGACCTTGGAGCGGGGACAGACCTTTGTGCTCCACACCGACGATGTGCCCGGTGATCAGAATCAGGTGTCGGTGACCTATCAGAACCTGCATAACGAAGTGGGACCTGGCTGCCGTATCCTGGTGGATGACGGCCTCATTGAGCTGAAAGTGGAGCGCATCGAAGGCGCCAGCATTGTTTGCGAGGTGGAGAACGGCGGCCCCCTGTCCAGTAACAAGTCTATCAACATCCCCGACGTACATATCCACCTGCCCTCCCTCACCGACAAGGACCGGGACGATATCAAGTTCGCCGTGGAGAACGACTTTGACTTCATCGCCGCCTCTTTTGTTCGCAAGGCCAGCGATGTAGAGGATATCCGGGCTGAGCTCCACAAGCATGAGGGGGGCGACAAGGTCCAGATCATCGCCAAAATCGAGAACCGAGAGGGCGTGGACAACATCGAGTCCATCATCGCCGCCTCCGACGGCATCATGGTGGCCCGGGGCGACCTGGGTGTGGAGATCCCTGCCCACGAGGTGCCCATCCTCCAGAAGCAGATGATCAAGGCCGCCACCCAGAAGGGTCTGCCGGTCATCACTGCCACCCAGATGCTGGACTCTATGATCCGCAACCCCCGACCCACCCGTGCCGAGGTGTCCGATGTGGCCAACGCTGTGTTTGACGGCACTTCCTGCGTCATGCTTTCCGGCGAGACTGCCTCCGGCAAGTATCCGATCGAGGCTCTGGAGACCATGGTAGCCACCGTCACCGCCGCCGAGGAGGCCATCGACTACTGGGGCCGGTTCCGGGAGCGCAATCTGCTGCCGGAGATCGGCGGCATCAGCGATGCCATCACCCACACCTGCTGTCTGACCGCCATGGACCTGGGGGCGACGGCCATTCTGGCCCCCACCAAGTCGGGCTACACCGCCAAGGTGATCTCCCGTTTCCGTCCCGGCTGCAACATCATTTCCCTGACTCAAAGCGAGTCCACCCGCCGTCAGCTGGCCATCTCCTGGGGTGTCCACCCCTATCTTTGCGGCGAGGTGGATTCCACCGACCGGATGTTCTCCCTGGCTGTGGATGTGGCCCGGAAGGAGGGGGTGGTGAAGCCCGGCGAGACCGTGGTCATCACCGCCGGCGTGCCCTTGGGCAAGTCGGGCACCACCAACCTGATTAAGGCTCAAGTGGTGGAAGAAGGACTGTAAACTTCTATATTCCAGGAAAAGAACCGGACGTTGTCAGCGTCCGGTTCTTTTATACTTTGGAAAGAAATGACAGGGTACGATGAGAGGTGTTGAGAGCCGGCAAACGATCTGGTATAATGTGTCTAACGGAATCCAAGAACAGGGAGCGGACTGCCCGGCGCCCTGATAGAAAGGATAGGTGCCCCAATGGCTGCAAAGACGCAGTATACCGTGGTCGTGGCCGACGATGAGGACGAGCTGAGAGAAGCGGTGTGTACCATGATCCCCTGGCAGGACTATGGGTTTCGTCTGGTGGGGAGCGCCAGCAACGGACTGGACGCCCTCCAGCTGGTGGAAACGCACGCCCCTGACCTGCTGCTTACCGATATCCGGATGCCTTTTATTTCAGGGATTGAGCTGGCCCGGCAGGTGCGGGAGGTGCGTCCCGCCACCAACATCGCCTTTTTGAGCGGCTATGACGATTTTGAATACGCCAAGCAGGCCATTCAGTATAACATCATCAGCTATATGCTCAAGCCTCTGACTATGGAAGGATTGGGCGCGGAACTGTGTACCATCCGAAAAAAGATCGACGCCCAATATGCCATGTTCCGGCAGACCGGGCCTCGTACCGATGGGTCCGACCTACGGACAGCCATGCTGATGCCCCTGGTGCTGGACGACTACGCCGAGCTGGAAGGGGAGGTCCAGGCAGAGGGCTATGCCCGGCAGTGCGGCCTGTTGCGGGATATGGATGACAAACCGGGCTATACCGTAATGGTATCCACCCTGCTCAATGAGGACGGCGGCAACGTCACCGAGCCATCCTTTGTGGCCTCGGTGGACCGGTTGGCCTCCAAGTACCTGCGGAGCGTCAGCTTTTTTGCATCGGGAAAGGTGATTTCGGTGCTGCTTGGCAATGCGTCGGACTTTGACGAATATCTCCACATCCTGGCCGACGAGATCCCTCAGATGGCGGACAGGGTGTTGGGCAAGCGCTGCCGCATCGGTGTCAGCCGGGTGGTAAGAGCGCTGACCGATCTGCATGGTGCCTATCGGGAGGCCATGGAGGCTCTGCGCCAGGGAGACAGGACGGAGGGAGGAGCCCAATTTATCAGCGATCTGGCTCCCGCCGCCAAGGGCGGCGAATTGCTGTGCAAGCGGGCGTTGGAGGCCCTGGACCAGCACTATATGGAGGCCGATTTGTCTCTGGTGTCCCTTAGCGGGATGCTGACCGTCAGCCCCAATCATCTCAGCGCCTGCATCAAGAAGTACACCGGTGAGACCTTCATTAACATCCTGATCCGCAAGCGAATGGAGGCTGCCCGGGAACTGTTGACTACCTCCGGACTGAAGGTACAGGAGGTGGCCCAGCGCTGCGGCTATACCGACCAGCACTATTTCAGCTACTGTTTTAAAAAATACTGTGGGGAATCCCCCAACGCCATGCGCCGCAGGCTGGAGCAGGAAAGGCTGGGTGAGGACGCGTGAAAGGGCGCGGCACGGCCCGGAAAGGCCTGCGTATCACCACCATTCTGGTGGCCATGGTGGTGGGAGTGGTGGCAGTCATCCTCTGCTGCTGCATCCTGCTGTTTTTGGACCGTTATCGGGACGCTATGGTGCAGAATGCCCGCACCAGCAGCAGCCAGGCGGTGTCCCAGGTGTCCACTACAGTGGCCAACTATCTGGGAGATATGGACCAGGCCATGGAGCTGGTGGAGCAGTCCATGCTGGAAAGTGCGGATAGCCGGGATAAGCTGCTCACCGCCTTTTTGAATTTCCGGCCTGACGTGGTGGCGGTGACCAGCTACTCCTCCGACGGAGCGCTGCTGGACTGCTGGTCCCTGGGGCGGGAACCCAGAGAGACCATCTACGAGAACCTCTCCTTTGATCTGGAGAAAGCCAGGACCGCACAGGCTCCCTATATGATGGCGCCCCATGTGGAGACTATTTTTGAGAGTTACTACCCCTGGGTGGTGACCATGACTGCTCCGCTGGAGCAGGGGGGAGGGGCCGCCTGGGTCTCTTTGGATCTGAGTTTTTCCGGCATTTCAAGCTATATCAATAATATCAGTATCGGCCAACGGGGCTACTGCTTTTTGATGGACGGGGCGGGCAATATCGTCTACCATCCCCAGCAGCAATTGCTGTACGCCGGTCTCAAAACTGAGAATACCTCGGCGTTGGCCGGACTGGACGACGGCTCCTATGCAGATGATACGGTGATCTACAGCCTGACCGGCGTGGCGGGCAGCGACTGGCGGGTGGTGGGCGTCAGCTATGTGGACGAGCTGGTCAACCGCGGTGTACGGGAAATGATCCAACTGTCTCTGTTTTTGGCGGTTGTAGTGCTGGCGGCGGCAGTGCTGACCAGCTGGCTGCTCTTCCGCCTGCTGGGCCGCCCCCTGCGGGGACTGGCTTCTGCCATGGAGAACTTCGAGACCGACGCAGACCACTTTACCTATCATCCGGTGGGCGGTACCCGGGAGGTACAGGAGCTGTCCGACTCCTTTGAGCACATGGTACTGCGGATCCAGCGGCTGATGACCACCGTGCGGGAGGAGGAGGTCAATCTGCGCAAGACGGAGCTGAAGGCCCTCCAGGCTCAGATCAATCCCCACTTCCTTTATAACACGCTGGATTCCATCGCCTGGATGTGCGAGCAGGGCCGCAACGCCGAGGCCGTCAAGATGGTCCACGCCCTGGCCCGGCTGTTCCGCATCAGCATCAGCAAGGGCCATGAACTCATCCCTATCGCCAAGGAGATCGAACACGCCGAGAGCTATCTTCAGATCCAGAAGTACCGTTACAAAAATCAGTTTACTTATGAATTTAACGTGGACCCCGATTGCCTGGATTATTATTGCAATAAGATCACCCTTCAGCCCATCATTGAGAACGCCATCAACCACGGCCTGGATCTGATGGTGGATGAGGGACATATCTGGGTACAGGTGCTGCAGGAAGGGGAGGATATCCTGTTCCGTGTGCTGGACAACGGGGTTGGCATGAGCAAGGAGCAGCTCAGTTCCATCCTCCAGCACGATCCCAAAGATCGCACCGGCATCGGCATTAAGAACGTTAACGACCGGCTGAAGATCTACTTCGGCAAGCACTACGGGCTGCATATCAGCAGCGAGCCCGACGTGGGCACCTGCGTGGAGATCCTGATGCCCAAGATACAGGAGGGGGATTATGAGGCGAAATAAATACATCCCCCTGCTGCTGGCAGCCCTGTTTGGTATGACACTGGGCGGCTGCGGGGGAAGCGGAGGGACCACGGAGCAGTATACCGTGGCGTTGGTGGCCAAATCCACCCAGACGGAATTCTGGCTGTCGGTGTTTGCCGGGGCGGAGGCGGCTGCTACAGAGTACAATATGGAGCTGACCATCGTGGGACCGGAGACCGAGGAGGACTACGAGACCCAGAACCAGATGGTGGAGGCGGCGGCCAAGGACGGCGCGGATGCCATTGTTTTTTCCGCCATTGACTTTGAAAACAATGCTGCCTCCATTGACAGTGCGGCCCAGCAAGGCGTCAGGATTGTGGCCATCGACAGCAATGTGGCATCCGACCAGGTGAGTACCTACATCGGTACGGACAACTACGCTGCCGGACAGATGGCGGCCCAGGCCGCATTGGACCGGGTGGAAGGTCCGTTGAAGGTGGGGGTGGTCAATTACGACATCAGCAGCGCCAACGGTCAGGAGCGGGAGCGGGGAGCCACCGACCTCTTTTTGAAGAGTGGTCGGGCGGAGATCGTCTCGGTCATTAACACGCTAGCTGAGGCAGAACAAGCGCAGACGGATACCGCCGCTCTGTTGCGGGCATACTCAGAGATCAACGTGCTGGTGGCCTTCAATGAGCCCACCAGTGTGGGTGCGGCCAGAGCAGTGGAAGAGGCAGGACGCTCGGATGACCTGTTCCTGGTGGGCTTCGATTCCAATGTGATCACCATTGACGGCCTGCAGGAGGGTTCGGTAGACGCCCTCATCGTGCAAAATCCCTACGCCATGGGTTATCTGGGGGTAGAGAGCGCCTATAAGCTGCTGGCCGGCCAGGGCAGCGTGGAGCAGACGGTAGATACCTCCACCAAGATCGTGGACAGGGACAATCTTTTTACCATGGACAGTCAAAAAGCGCTGTTTACTTTCGAAAAACGTTGGAATTAGCAGTTTGCACAGTTTGCAGAACGAGATTTTTTGTAGATTGTTCAATTCCCATAAATTTTTACCCCTCTTTCAGTGAAATTTCACCTTGTTTTTCCAGAGAATTTCCACTAAGATTATGAGGTGTAAGGCGGGGATATGAGGAAGAACCCCGCAAAATCCCAAGGAAAAAGGAGAATTGCTATGAAGAAGAGAATTCTTGCACTGTCCCTGTCCGCTGCCATGGCACTCAGTCTGGCTGCTTGTGGCGGTGGCGACAGCGGCACCCAGCCCTCCGGTTCCCAGGAGACCAGCGGCGGCGGCGCTTCCACCACCGAGGTTGCCAACAAGGATAAGCCCCTGGTGTGGTTCAACCGTCAGCCCTCCAACAGCTCCACCGGCGAGCTGGACATGACTGCTCTGACCTTTAACGACAACACCTACTATGTGGGTTTTGACGCCAACCAGGGCGCTGAGCTGCAGGGCACCATGATCGTGGACTACATCAAGGCTCATGCTGCTGAGATCGACCGCAACGGCGACGGCATCATCGGCTACGTGCTGGCCGTGGGTGACATCGGCCACAACGACTCCATTGCCCGTACCCGCGGCGTCCGCGCTGCTCTGGGCACCGGCGTTGAGAAGGACGGTGCCATCGACAGCACTCCTGTCGGCACCAACGCTGACGGCTCCTCCACCGTCGTGAAGGACGGCTCCATCGAGGTGGACGGCACCACTTACACCATCCGCGAGCTGGCCTCTCAGGAGATGAAGAACTCCGCCGGCGCCACTTGGGACGCTGCCACCGCCGGCAACGCCATCGGCACCTGGGCTTCCTCCTTCGGCGATCAGATCGACATCGTTGTCTCCAACAACGACGGCATGGGTATGTCCATGTTCAACGCCTGGTCCAAGGAGAACAAGGTTCCCACCTTCGGCTATGACGCAAACTCTGACGCCGTTGCCGCTATCGCGGAAGGTTACGGCGGCACCATCAGCCAGCACGCCGACGTGCAGGCCTACCTGACCCTGCGTGTGCTGCGTAACGCTCTGGACGGCGTGGACGTTGACATGGGTATCGGCACCGAGGACGACGCCGGCAACGTGCTGACCGACGACGTGTTCTATTATGACGAGGCGACCCGTTCTTACTACGCTCTGAACGTGGCTGTCACCGCCGACAACTATCAGGACTTCCTGGATTCCACTGTGACCTACGCTCCCGTCTCCAATCAGCTGGACGCCACTGCTCACCCCACCAAGAACGTGTGGCTGAACATCTACAACTCCGCTGATAACTTCCTGGGCTCCACCTATCAGCCCCTGCTGCAGAAGTACGACGATCTGCTGAACCTGAACGTGGAGTACATCGCTGGCGACGGTCAGACCGAGTCCAACATCACCAACCGTCTGGGCAACCCCAGCGCCTATGACGCCTTCGCCATCAACATGGTGAAGACTGACAACGCCGCTTCCTACACCGGCATTCTGAGCCAGTAATTGTGAGTGCGGCCGCTAAGGTCAAACTGAATCAGAACTAAGAACCGCTTGCTATTAGGGAGAAGGAATTCTCCGTACGGGAGGAGGAACTCTCCGTTCGGGAGAAGGAATTCTCCCTAATAGCGCATTTTAGTGAAAAACCGGCAGAATCAGACTTTTCGCTGAAACTGCTAATATGCAAAACGGGAGTAACGAGAATGGCAGATGCGAAAGATGATATTGTCCTGTCAATCCGTGGTATGTGCAAATCCTTTGGCCGGAACCGGGTGCTGGACCACATCAATCTGGATGTGAAGCGGGGCACGGTCATGGGACTTATGGGCGAGAACGGCGCCGGTAAGTCTACCATGATGAAGTGCCTCTTTGGTACCTACCAAAAGGACGAAGGCAAGATCTTCCTCAATGGTAAGGAGATCAGCTTTTCCGGCCCCAAGGACGCCCTGGAAAACGGGATTGCCATGGTGCACCAGGAGTTAAACCAGTGCCTGGAACGGAACGTCATCGATAACCTGTTCCTGGGCCGCTATCCCACCAACTCCGCAGGTATTGTGGATGAAGGCGGGATGAAGAAAAAGGCCTCCGAGCTGTTCCGAAAGCTCGGTATGACCGTCAACCTGACCCAGCCAATGCGGAATATGTCCGTTTCGCAGCGGCAGATGTGTGAGATCGCCAAAGCAATTTCCTACAATTCGCAGGTGATCGTGCTGGACGAGCCCACTTCCTCTCTGACCGTGCAGGAAGTGGACAAGCTCTTTGAGATGATGCGGATGCTGAAGGAGCAAGGCATTGCCCTGATCTACATCTCCCACAAGATGGACGAGATCTTTGAGATCTGCGATGAGATCTCGGTCCTGCGGGACGGTAATCTGGTCATGACCAAGCCCTCCAAGGAGACCAATATGAACGAGCTGATCACCGCCATGGTGGGCCGCTCCCTGGAGAGCCGCTTCCCGCCGGTGGACAATCAGCCGGGAGACACTATCCTCTCGGTGCAGCACCTGTCCACTAAGTACGCGCCTCATCTTCAGGACATCACCTTTGACGTCCGGGAGGGCGAGATCTTCGGCCTGTATGGCCTGGTGGGCGCCGGTCGTACCGAGCTTCTGGAGACCATCTTCGGTGTGCGTACCCGCGCGGCTGGGCGGGTGTATTTCAAAAACCGGCTGATGAACTTCAACAGCGCCAAAGAGGCTATTGAACACGGCTTCGCCATGATCACCGAAGAGCGTAAGGCCAACGGCCTGTTCCTCAAGTGTGACCTTACCTTTAACACCACCATTGCCAACCTGCAGCAGTACAAGTCCGGTATGGCTCTGTCCACGCCCAAGATGGTGAAGGCCACCAACAAGGAGATCAAGGTCATGCACACCAAGTGCATGGGACCGGACGACATGATTACCAGCCTGTCCGGCGGTAACCAGCAGAAGGTCATCTTCGGCAAGTGGCTGGAGCGGGAGCCCCAGGTATTTATGATGGACGAGCCTACCCGCGGCATCGACGTGGGCGCCAAGTATGAGATCTATGAGCTGATCATTCAAATGGCCAAGCAGGGAAAGACCATCATCGTGGTCTCTTCCGAAATGCCTGAGATTCTGGGCATCACCAACCGGATCGGCGTGATGTCCAACGGACACCTGTCCGGTATCGTCAACACCAAGGAGACCAATCAGGAGGAGCTTTTGCGCTTGAGTGCAAAGTACCTGTAATGGTGGAGGGGACAAAGCATACGTGCTTTGTGTGTATTGCAACAAAGGCTGAACGCCATGATATGGTAAGGCCCCGCAGATCACCCGTACAGCGGATGATCTGAGCGACATTATAGTGGGAGAAATTGCTTATGGTAGCAAATAATTCGAAAATTCTGACGGCTGAGCAGGAGGAAAAACTGCGTCAGCCTATTGACGAGTATGTCGGTAAGATCCAGGCACAGATCGACGCCCTGCGGGCGGACGGCACAGACAAGGTTATCGACATTCAGAATAGCATTGACAGCCTGAAGCGGGATAAGATCTATACGGCCCAGGAGAAGGCTGCCAAGCTGAAGGAGTATCAGGCAGAGCTGGCAAAGGCCAAAGAGGTGGAGGCCAAGAACAAGGAGCAGGTTTCCAAGCTGATTGGCGATGCCGAGGCCTATCTGAAAGCACACTTTGACACCGACTATTATCAGGCGGTCACCGCCAGCTGCAAAGAAGAGAAGCAGCAGGCCCTGACCAATTACGCCGCAGCGGTGGATCAGCTCAATAAGGAGCATCAGGCGACCCTCTCCAAGCTGAGCGATCCCCACGAGATCAAGGACGAGAAATACGTCCACAAGAACCGCCTGTTTGACGCCAAGATGAAGCGGACCAAGGACCTGCAGGAGGTCAAGGACCGCCGCCATGCCGCCTTCGATCACAAGTTCCACCTGATCGATATGCTGCGGATGAGCAAGTTCACCTTCGGTGAGACCATGTCTCAGAAGTGGGAGAACTACAAGTACACCTTCAACCGCCGTGACTTCCTGCTGAGAAACGGCCTGTACATCGCCATTATCATTATTTTCATTGCCCTTTGTATTGCCACCCCGATCATCAAGAATGTCCAGCTGCTGACGGTAAACAACGTGCTCAACATTCTGTCTCAGGCCTCTCCCAGAATGTTCCTGGCTCTGGGCGTGGCGGGACTCATCCTGCTGGCTGGTACCGACCTGTCCATCGGCCGTATGGTTGGTATGGGCATGACGGCAGCCACCATCGTAATGCACTCCGGCCCCAATACCGGCGGCGTGTTCGGTTACCTCTTTGACTTCTCCGGCATCCCCGTGATCGTCCGGGTGTTCCTGGCTCTGGTGGTCTGCATCGTGCTGTGCACCATCTTCACCACCATCGCCGGCTTCTTCACCGCCAAGTTCAAGATGCACCCCTTCATTTCCACCATGGCTACCATGCTGGTCATCTTCGGCCTGGTGACCTATTCCACCAAGGGCGTGTCCTTCGGCGGCATTGACTCCACCATTCCCGGCATGGTCATTCCCCGCATCAACGGCTTCCCCACCATCATCCTGTGGGCGGTAGCCGCCGTGGCGGTGGTGTGGTTCATCTGGAACAAGACCACCTTCGGCAAGAACCTGTTCGCTGTGGGCGGCAACCCTGAGGCCGCCGCGGTTTCCGGTATCTCCGTGTTCAAGGTCACTGTGGGCGCCTTCGTCCTGGCCGGTGTGCTCTACGGCTTCGGTTCCTGGCTGGAGTGCCTGCGCATGACCGGTTCCGGCTCCGCCGCTTATGGCCAGGGCTGGGAAATGGATGCCATCGCGGCCTGCGTGGTGGGCGGCATCTCCTTCACCGGCGGCATCGGTAAGATCTCCGGCTGTGTGGTGGGCGTGTTCATCTTCACCGCCCTGACCTACTCTCTGACCACTCTGGGCATCGACACTAACCTGCAGTTTGTGTTCTCCGGCATCATCATCCTCGTGGCTGTTATGCTGGACTGCCTGAAGTACGTGCAGAAGAAGTAATTCCATCAAGCAAAAGCGCGAAGCCGCTGCAGGGCAGACGCGGGGGACCGCTCTGCTTTGCAGCGGTTTTTCTTTGTACACCGCTCTGTCAGGGATTGGATTTGAGGGCGGAATGTGCTATGATGAAAGAAACAGTCCGAGGAGTGGGGCCTGCCCGCTCTGTCCGGAACGCAAAAGGAGAGAAGAACCATGCAAGAACTGGGCGCTGTGCGTAACGCACTGAACGCAGGGGAGCTGGATGGCCCGCTGAAGGGCCTGCTGTGTCATGACCTTACCGCCGGCCGGAAACGGGTGGCGGATCTGCTGGATGGGTTTCAAAAGACCTTTGGGGCGGGGGAGAACACACCTGTGACTCTGTGCTCCGCCCCGGGCCGCACCGAGATCTGCGGCAACCATACCGATCATCAGCACGGCCGGGTGCTGGCCGGCGCGGTGGACCTGGACTTTTTGGCTTGCGCCGCCCCCAACGGCACCAACACCATCCGGTTCCAGTCTGAGAGCTGGCCCCTGGTGGAGGTGAACCTGGACACCCTGGAGCCCAAGGAGGAGGAGAAAGAGTCCACTGCTTCTCTGGTCCGGGGTATGGCGGCGCAGGCTGCCCAGCGGGGCTATCCTGTATCCGGCTTTGATGTATATGCCACCTCTGAGGTGCTGCCCGGCTCCGGCCTGTCCTCCTCGGCGGCCTGCGAGGTGCTGCTGGGTGTCATCGAGAATCATCTGTTCTGCCGGGACGAACTGGACCCGGTGACCATTGCCCAGATGGGCCAGAAGGCAGAGAACATTTACTTCGGTAAGCCCAGCGGCCTAATGGACCAGACAGCTTCCTCCGTGGGCGGCGCGGTGGCCATCGATTTTGCCGACCCTGCCGCCCCTGTGGTGCGGACGGTGGCGGTGGATTTGGCCGGCCTGGGCTATGCCCTGTGTATCATTGACTCGGGGGCCAGCCACGCCGACCTGACGGCTGAGTACGCTGCGGTGCCTCAGGAGATGGGGGCGGTGGCAGCCTACTTTGGTAAACAGGTGCTGCGGGAAGTGGAGGAGGATCAGGTGATCCAGGCCCTGCCCCAGCTGCGGAAGGCGGTAGGGGACCGGGCGGTGCTCCGTGCCCTCCACTTCTTTGCCGACGACAAGCGGGTGAAGCTGGAGGCCGACGCCCTGGAGCAGGGAGATATGGATACCTTCCTGGAAGTGGTGAAACAGTCGGGCCGTTCCTCCTGGGATCTGCTCCAGAATATTACTCCCATGGGCGCGGTGAAGGAGCAGGCCATGGCGGTGGCGCTCACCGTGGCGGAGCGGGCTCTGTCCGGCCGGGGCGCTTGCCGGGTTCACGGCGGCGGCTTTGCCGGTACCATCCAGGCCTTTGTGCCGCTGGATCTGCTGGAGCGTTTCCGCAAGCAGGTGGAGGCCTGCCTGGGTGACGGCAGCTGTCATGTGCTGTCCATCCGCCCTGTGGGCGGCACCGTTCTCTGGCCCTGAACAAGTGCATACAGTGAAGTGAAAGGAGCGCGTCTGAACAATGGCGATTTTGGTATTGGGCGGAGCCGGATACATCGGCTCCCATACGGTATATGAACTGATTGACGCCGGCCGGGACGTGGTGGTGGCCGACAACCTGCAGACTGGCTTCAAAGCCGCAGTCCATCCCAAGGCAAAATTCTATCAGCTGGACATCCGGGATCGGGGGGCTCTGGATACCCTGTTCCAGGCCGAGGACATCGAGGGCGTCATCCACTTTGCCGCCTCCTCCCAGGTGGGAGAGTCCATGTCCGATCCTCTGAAGTACTATGACAACAACCTCCACGGCACCATGGTGCTCCTCCAGTCCATGGTGGCCCACGGCGTGGACAAGATCGTATTCTCTTCCACCGCCGCCACCTACGGTGAGCCGGAGCGGGTGCCCATCCTGGAGGACGACCGTACTGTGCCCACCAACTGCTACGGCGAGACCAAGCTGTCCATGGAGCACATGATGAGCTGGGTTTCCAAGGCCCACGGCCTGAAATACGTGGCCCTGCGCTACTTCAACGCCTGCGGTGCCCATATCTCCGGCCAGATCGGCGAGGCCCACAATCCTGAGACCCATCTGATCCCCATCATTCTCCAGGTGCCCCTGGGACAGCGAGAGGCGGTCAGCGTGTTTGGCGACGACTATCCCACCAAGGACGGCACCTGCATCCGGGATTATATCCATGTCACCGACCTGGCTCAGGCCCATATTCTGGCTCTGGATTACCTGCTCAAGGGCGGGGAGAACAACGTGTTCAACCTGGGCAACGGTGTGGGCTTTACCGTAAAGGAAGTAGTGGACGTGGCCCGGGCAGTTACCGGACACCCCATCCCCGCCAAGATGGCTCCCCGCCGGGCGGGCGATCCCGCTCAGCTCATCGCCTCTTCGGAGAAGGCCATCAAGGTGCTGGGCTGGAAGCCTCAGTACAACGACCTGAACACCATCGTGGCCTCCGCCTGGGCCTGGCATAAGAGCCATCCCAACGGCTTTGAGGAGGGCTGAGCATGGAGCGTGACCAGGCTATTGCCAAGCTGGTGTCCTACGCCGTGGAGAAGGGTCTTGTCCGGCCTGAGGAGCGGATCTGGGCAGTAAACACCCTGCTGGACATCCTGCGGGTGGACAGCTGCGCCCTGCCGGAAGTGGGACCGGTAGGGGAGGAGGAACTGCCCGCTATTTTGGGCGCCCTCACCGACGACGCCTGTGCCCGGGGAATGCTGCCCGAGGACACCGTAACTTACCGGGACCTGTTTGACACCCGGCTTATGGGTGCCCTTACGCCCCGTCCCGCCCAGGTCATTGACACCTTCAACGACCTGTACCGTCAGGACCCCAAGGCGGCCACCGATTGGTACTACAAATTCAGCCAGGACACCAACTATATCCGCCGGGACCGCATTGCCAAGGACGTGCAGTGGAAGGCCCAGACCGAGTACGGCGAGTTGGATATTACCATCAATCTGTCCAAGCCGGAGAAGGACCCCAAAGCCATTGCGGCGGCCCGCAACCTGCCCGCTTCGGCCTATCCCCGGTGCCAGCTGTGTGCCGAGAATGAGGGATATGCCGGACGGGTAAACCATCCCGCCCGCCAAAACCACCGCATTGTGCCCATTACCATCAATGGTTCCCCTTGGTTTTTGCAGTATTCTCCCTATGTGTATTACAATGAACACTGCATCTGCCTGAACAGTGTCCATACTCCCATGAAAATCGACAAGGCCTGCTTCGGCAAGCTGCTGGACTTCGTGGGTCAGTTCCCCCACTACTTCGTGGGGTCCAACGCCGACCTGCCCATTGTAGGCGGCTCCATCCTGGCCCACGACCATTTCCAGGGCGGCCGCTATACCTTCGCCATGGAGAAAGCACCGGTGGAGACCCCCTTCACCTTCCCGGGCTATGAGGATGTGCAGGCCGGCATTATCAAGTGGCCCATGTCGGTGGTGCGCCTCACCTGCGCCCAGCCGCAGCGGCTTATCGATCTGGCCGACCGCATCCTGACCCTGTGGCGGGGCTATACCGATGAGAGCGCTTTCATCTACGCCGAGACCGACGGTGAGCCTCACAACACCATTACCCCCATCGCCCGGCGGCGGGGGAGCGATTACGAGCTGGACCTGGTGCTGCGCAACAACATCACCACCGAAGAGCATCCCCTGGGTGTCTACCACCCCCATGCCGAGCTCCACCACATCAAGAAGGAGAACATCGGCCTCATCGAGGTCATGGGCCTGGCGGTACTGCCTGCCCGGCTCAAGACCGAACTGGCGGCGGTGGCGGACAAGCTGGCGCAGGGCGGCGACCTGCGCTCCGACCCGCTGACCGCATCCCACGCTGACTGGGCGGAGGGCTTTGCCTCCCAGATTACTCCTGACAACGCCCTGGACGTGGTCTACCACGAGACTGGCCTGGTGTTTGCCAAGGTGCTGGAGCACGCCGGCGTTTACGCCCGTACCCCGGAGGGCAAGGAGGCCTTCCTCCGTTTCCTGAGCCAGGTGTAAGGCAGTTCAACTTCATACGGCTGAAATCCCCCGGCGCGTTCAGCGCCGGGGGATTTTGCATATGCGGCTCTGTGAAATTCGGATATTCTGTAAGGTGCGTCCATCTTTCTATTGTCAGAGAGGAATAAATTGGGTATACTGGAAGAGATAAAATTGCAGAATCCAGTCGGAACTGGTCGGAACTGTGGGCCGGTGGCGGCACACGGAGGGAAGACAGTGAAACGAGGAAAGAAATGGTGGGCGGACCGGCCTGCCCAGGCCGAAACAGCCCTTTCCCAAGACGCAATCAGCGGTATCAATCCAGAGATGAGTGCAGAGAGGAGCATGATCATGTTTGCGGATATGTTGGACAACTTCATGGACCTGTTTGACCTGGATGACCTGCCGAAGGAGCCGGACGATGGGCTTATGTCCCAGGCGGGAGGTCAGGAGCAGAACAGTGACCCGGTACTGGTGGACCTGGACGGGGACGGCATCCCTGACATGGTAGTCCAACAGCAGGGAGTGGATTTGGATGGGGATGGCATTCTGGAGACCCAGCTGGTCAACCAGGCTTTTGACCTGGATGGAGACGGCATCATCGATGCCCAGCGGGTAAGTGTGGGTGTGGACGGTGACCTGGACGGAGTTGCCGATCTGAATGTGGATACCGTTGCTGTGGACCTGGATGGAGACGGTCTGGCTGATTATCAGCAGATGGGTATGGATCTGGATGGGGATGGTGTGTTTGAACGCCTGGACCAGTTTGTGGATCTGGACGGAGACGGCGTCTTTGATATGGCCCATACGGCCATGGACACAGATGGAGACGGCCGCTTCGATGCATTCCAGATGACGGAGGACCTGGATGGCGACGGCGTGTTCCACGGTGTGGAGCTTGCGCCCGACGACCGTGAACCTCAGGCGGACGACCAAAATCGTCCCGATGATCAGGACGATCAGATCTTTGACGACGAGGCGGACCCCTTCTACGAGCCTGAACCTCAGGCGGAAGTGGAGCCTCAGCCCGACCCCGGCTATGGCGCAGTTCCCAATTTTGAACCCTTTGACCCCGATGAGGCCGACCCTGATAAGGTAATCGGTGATCCGGAAAGTGCCATGGAGAACTGGCACTGGCAGGAGACTGGAAGCAGCTGTGCGGTAGCCTCCCAGGAGTTTGTGCTGGAGGAGCTTACCGGGCAGGAATTTGAGGAGTCGGACCTGCGGGATCTGGCCGAGGCTAACGGCTGGTATATGCCCCAGGCGGGTACCCCCATGGACGACGTGGGCAACATCCTGGAGCATATGGGACTGGACGTGGAGCGCAGCCAGGGCAATTCCATCGATGATATCGCTCAATGTCTCCAGGACGGCGGTCAGGTCATTGTGGCGGTGGACAGCAGCGAGCTGTGGGAAGGGGTCAATGACGATAACTTCGGTCCCGGTATGCAGGCCGATCACGCGGTACAGGTCATTGGCATCGACTATACCGACCCGGATGAGCCTATGGTGATCCTCAATGACCCCGGCGCCTCCAACGGCGGCGGCGCTCAGGTCCCTCTGGACGAGTTTATGGACGCCTGGGAGGACAGCGGCTGCTATATGGTGGAGGCTTACGCCTGAGGGAACAGACGTGTCATTGGTGAAAGGAGCAAAGTGCGATGCAAGAGATGCAGATACCATCTGTTTATCAGCTGATCCGCAGCTTTAACCGGGGCGAATTCCGGCGAAAAAGCATTCCCCAGGAACTGGTGTCCGGCTGGCCTGCCATCCGGCGGCTGGGCAAGACCCTGTGTGTGACCATCCCCTATTATGCCCGGGGACGGGCGGGGGATAAGACCATCCTTTATCCCTTGTACTGTTCGGCCACAGTGCCCCTGGGCAACCCGGATATGCTGTTGGATTATACCGTTTATCCCCATCAGCAGGGCTGGCAGGACCTGGACTGGTCAAAGCCTGTGGGATCTTTTCCCCATGAGGCCCTTGCGGGGATAGGGCGAAAGGAATACCAGGCTTTGTGTGCCTGCTTGTATGACTATTACGATGAGATGGTACGGGCCATTCTTCAGGGTAAGCCCTTTACTGCCCGGGAGGAGATGGGGGCTCTGTTCTGCCGTCTGATGGAGCCGGACCAGTACCCCCAGTATCTGCGGATCGATCAGAGATTTTATCGCTTCTTCTGTCCCATCTGAAGGCACGGAAGAGATTATCATAGAGAAGAGGGTGGGCAGACGTGTGGAAAGAGGAATATACCCAGGCCTGCAGTATTTTGGCGGCAGGGCGCTATGCCAAGCTGGCCAAGCAGGCGGAGGGGCTCCATCGCTGGGTGAATGCCCGTAAATTCAGCGTAGTGGTGGTGGGGGAGTTCTCCCGAGGTAAAAGCCGTCTTATCAACGAGCTGCTGGACCGGCCGATTTTGCCGGTCAGGACCCTGCCCACGACCGCCCTGCGTACCACAGTGACCTACCATAATAAGGAGATGCTGGTCCATGTAGGCCCCGATGGAAAAAAGACGGGTTACCCGCTGAAAGAGCAGGCATGGCAGCAGTTTCTGGCCGGAGAGGGCAGAGCGGACCCGCAGGGCGCCCTCTATGTGGGCGTGGACATTCCCTGGCTGGGTCAGCACCGGCTGGAGCTGGTGGACACTCCGGGCACCGGGGATCTTGTGGAGCGGCGGACCATCCTGGCGGAGGAGGCCCTCACCGGCGCGGACGGCGTGATCATTGCCGTCTCGGCCCGTACGCCGGTCAGCGGCACGGAGCGCAAATGGATCCAGAGCCGGCTGCTGGCCCGGGAAGTGCCCCGCATCATGGTGGTCATCACCAAGCTGGACCAGATCGAGGAGGAGTCCCGGGCCAGGGTAGTGGCCCATATCCGGGACAAGGTCCGGGAGATCAGTCCGGTGGTGGAGGTGTTCGTGGCCCATGGCTGGAGCGGGGAAGAGGGAGTCCCCGGCGGCCGAGAGCAGATCATCAGACGGCTGATGGACTGGGCAGATGCCCCGGAGCACAGCCAGCTGCGGGAGCAGGCGGCCCGGGACCGGCTGGCTGGGTTGTTGACCATAGCGGCCGACGATCTGCGCTGCCGGGCGGAGCAAGCCAGGAATCAACGAACCCAAAAGGTTCAGGACCAGCAGCAGGCAGCCAGACAAGCCGCAGAGCAGGCGGGACAGCTGTGGGACATGATGATTTCCGAACTGAAGGACCGGGCCCCGGCGTGTATCAGCAGCATCCGCGGCTTTGCCGCTGAGAAGGAGCAGCTGCTGCTGGAGAAATTCCAATATGAGCTGTCCCATGTCAGTGAACCCAAGCGGTGGTGGGAGGAGGACTACCCCTACCGGATGAAAATGGAGATGACCGGATTTTCCACCGCCATGGAGCAGGAGTTTGCCAGGACCTTCAGCGATGATCTTCGGGGAATCAACGAGACTATGGCCCGCAACTACCGGCAGACCCTGTCGGTGGGCCGCATCGGCATCATGGACAAGGATCTGATCGATATCGGCAGCGGCGAACAGATCGCCGGACTGGAGGACATCCAGAAGAAAAAGGTCAACTTTCAGGTAGGACGAACCCTGGCTACTGCCGCCGGGTATGTACTGCTGGCCGGTACAGGCGGTCCAGCTGCCATTGTTACCAATCTGTGCCTGGGCGCGGGCAGCACGGTGCTGGGTGAGAAGGTATTCCGCTCCAGTGTGGACGTGCAGAGGGGCAAGGTGCTGGAAGCGGTCAAGGGACAGGTGGAGCAGTTTACCAAACGGGCAATTTCCGCCGCTGAGCAAAACATCAATCAGGCCTACCGCCGGATGTGCGGCGAGATCATGCAGCGGAAGGAACTCTGGTTGGATACACAGACCAGAAAACCGGCGGAATCCATGGCGGACGAGCGGGGCGGCAGCCTGGACAAGCTGCTGCTGGAGACAGAGAACCTCATCGCACGGCTGACCAGACATCAAGGTGGAGGTACGGACGATGGAGCACTCTGTCAAGGCGGTTGAGTTTCAATTATATGAGGATTTGGTCCAGATGCAGAAGATGCTGGAGGTCATGGAGCTGGATCCGGCCCTGACGGAGCGGTTAGAGGAGTGTAAAGAGCTGATTCGCACCAAGCGCTACCGCGTGGCGGTGATGGGGGAGTTTAAGCGGGGAAAGAGTACCCTCATCAACGCCATGTTGGGTCTGCCGGTGCTGCCGGCGGACGCTACCCCCACCACTGCTACCGTAAACCGTATTACCTACGGAGTGGAGGAGCGGGCGGTGGTGCGCTTCCGGGACGGTCGGGAGCAGGAGATCCCGGTGGACCGGCTGGCGGACTATGTGACCAAGCTGACGGAGGAGGGCCGGGCGGTCTCTGAGACCGTACAGGAGACGGTGCTGTACTATCCCAGCGTTATCTGTCAGAACCATATTGAGATCATTGACACTCCGGGCCTGAACGACGAGCGGGAAATGACCCGCATTACCCTGGAGACTCTGCCCCAGGTGGATGCGGTCATTATGCCCATCCACGCCCGGGTACCCTTCAGCAGCACCGAGCGGGACTTTGTTTGTCAGATGCTGGAGAGCAAAAACATCGATGACATTATCTTCGTCATGACCTTTCTGGACCAGCTGGACGAGGACGACTATGTGTACGAGGACTACGTGGAGGCGGTGAGCCGCCGCATCCGGCAGGAGGTTTTTAGGGCGCTGGAGGAACGCCGGGCCTCAGAAGAGGTGCTGCGGAAGGCCCACCGAGTTCTGGACCAGGTTCGGCTCAGCGGTGTCTCGGCCTCCCTGGCCCTGAAGTCCTTCGTGAGCAACCAGAAAAAGCTGCTGGCTCAGAGTCATTTTGAAGGTTTTCTCAACGACCTGAAAAAGACTCTGGCAGGCCGCCAGATGGAGTGTGCCGTCTGGAAGGCGGCTGCCGGTATGGAGTGGGTAGTGACCCATCTGGAGGAGGCCCAGCGGGAGCGGGAGGGCTTTTTCCGGCGGGAAGAGGATAGACTTCGGGAGATGCAGCGGCGTACCCAACGCTTTTTTGGGGATTTTTCCCAACAGCTGGAGGAACTTTTCCGGCAGCAGCCGGACGTCATGGAGCTGGTGCTGGAGCCCCTGCGTCAGGAGAAAGAGAAGGCGACAGCCGCTGTGATCCGGGCGCTGAGCGGGGTCAGGGTTGCGGAACATATGGTGGTATTCCAGGCGATCAATCCGGTGATCTTGCAGATCCCGGAACAGATGGATGGCTGCTGGCAGCAACAATTAAAACCCATGCTGCTCAGCCGGCTTGCCCAGGTGCTGGAGCAGATCAGCGTGGTGGGCAACCAGGCCGGTGTGGATGAGCCGCTGATGAAGGAGTACGGCTATCTGTTGCAGGAAGCAGAGGATACATGGACTGCCCAGAGCTTTGTTTGGGTGGACGGCCCTTATCCCAACGTGCCGGATCTGGCTCACTGCAACTTCATCCGCTATTTCCGCCCCTATTTGCAGCGCTCGGTGCAAGCCATGGCTCAGCGAATTGTAGACACCGCCGAGGCGGTGAAGGGCAGCTGTTGCGCTCAGCTGCCGGAGCGCAATGAACCACTGCGGGAACGCCTGGCCCAGAGGCAGCAGGAGCAGTATCGCCAGCTGGACGGTCAGCGCAGGGCCTACGAGCAGAATCTGGACAATCTGCGCCAGACGGTCAATCAGGCCTGGAGTAATACCCAGGCTTTGCTGCGGGAGTGGGAAGACGGTCCCAGAGTTGGATAAGATACAGAGAACGACCGGAAAAGGAGACCCACTTTTCCGGCGCCATTGACAGAGAGAAAGGCGGGAACACCTATGGCAGAGGAGAAGAACAGCCAGGAGACTTCATTCAGCGGATTTATCAACTATAAGCAGACCATGACCAGCATTACTACCGATCTGAAGAAACTGCGGGAGTACAGTGAGAAGCTGGATCTGAACGGCAACATCAATGGCATTGACGAGATCCTCAAGCGGATGGCCAATGATAACTTCAACGTGGCCATTGTGGGTGAGTTCAAGCGGGGCAAGAGCACCGTTATCAATGCCCTGCTGGGTAAAAACATCCTACCGGTGGACGTGCTGCCTACTACCGCCACCCTCAATAAGATCACCTACAATGTGACGCCCTTTGTCACCGTGGAATATAAGGACGGACGCAAGGAGCAGATCGGCATTGAGGAGCTGGACAACTACGTCACCAAGCTGACCCGGGAGAGCGAGGAGCGGGCCAAGACCATCAAGGAGGCAGTGGTTTATTATCCTATCAACTACTGCAAAAATGGCGTTACCATCATCGATACCCCCGGCCTCAACGACGACGCGGCTATGACCGAGGTGACCATGTCGGTACTGCCTACCATTGACGCCGCCCTGATGGTTATTATGGCTCAGGCGCCCTTCTCCGAGTCGGAGCGGGACTTCCTGGAGAGCAAGATCATCACCAGCGATCTGGGGCGGGTGCTGTTCGTGGTCACCGGCATCGATCTGCTGGACGAGGAGGATGTGGATCGGGTCCTGGAGAACATCAAGCGCCGCATCCAGGAGCACGTGCTGAAGAAGGCGGAAAGCGTCTATGGCGTGGATTCCCGGGAGTATCAGACCTATCAGCGCAAGCTGGGCAACATCAATCTGTACGGCCTGTCTGCCAAGAAGGCGCTGAAGGCCAAGGTCAAGGGCGATGTGCAGATGCTGGAGGACAGCTGCTTCCCCACGTTTGAAGCGGCACTGGAGAAGTTCTTGTCGGAGGAGCGGGGAGCGATTACCCTCAGCGTGCCGGTGAGCCGGATCAAAACCGCCTCCATGGAGCTGGTGAAGGCCATTCAGCTGCGGATGAGCAGCATGGACATGATGGCCAGCGAGTTTGAAAAGAAATATACAGCTGCGCTGGGGGAGATTGAGTCGGTCCGAAAGGAGCGCAGCCGGGAATTTGATACCGTCAATGAAAATGCCGACAAGGCCTTTGCGGGCCTGCTGCCCATGATCGACAGTTACTGGGATACAGTGGAGCAGGCGGTATCCGATGCCATTGACGCCTATCCCATCAGCAACTCCGACCTGAAGAAGGAAAATGCCGCCGCTACGGCGCAGGCGCTGACCAACCAGGTGAAAAATGCTGTGGCCAAGGTAAGCCAGACAGTAAGTGAGCGCATCCAGAATGCAATCAATGTGGCACTGGAGGGGGAGGCCCAGCGCCTGGCCGGCTTTGAGAATTACTTCTTCCAGGCCACCGAGCGCATCCATGGAATGTTTATGCCCCAACGTACCAGCGCGTCGGGAGGCGACTCGGTGATCGGTGTGGTAGCCAACTCGCTGGTTGGTTTCGGCATCGGCGGTGTGTATGTAGGCTTCAAGGAGGCCGGCTGGAAGGGGGCGCTGCTGGGCGGCGCCACCGGTGTGGGCGGCATGGCCCTGGGCAACATCGGTGTGTTCGGCCTGCTGATGCCTGCGCTGGCCATTCCGATCACCTGGCCGGTAGTGATTGTTGGCTCCCTGGTGGTAGGTACCCTCAGCCTTTTCAGCAGTAAGTGGGTGGTGGACAAGACCTTCTCCCGAGAGAAGATCGAGACCTACAAGGCATCCTTCAAGGCGCAGGTGCTGGAAGAGATCCAGCGGATGAAGGGTGAGAACAACTTCGCCGAGACGGTGCGCCGGCAGGTGGACGAGGCGTTTGGTGCTCTGAAGGAGAAGATCCGCAAGGAGACTGAAAATATTCTGGAGGATACCCAGAACCAGCTGACCCAGATCAAGGTGGAGCTGGCCCAGCAGCAGGTATCCGGCTCCAAGGAGAAGGAACAGCTGGATGAGATGCTGGAGAGCATCAACCAGATCTGTGTCCGGGCAGAGGAACTGGAACAGCAGTTGGTAGGTATTTTGTCCCGATGAAGCAGAAAACGGAAGGCACACCGTTGGGTGTGCCTTCCGTTTGTTATCGGCATAAAAAGACGTCGGAGCAAGCGATACAAAGCCTGCTCCGGCGTGGTGCCGGTGGTGGGACTCGAACCCACACGGTGTTGCCACCAACGGATTTTGAATCCGTCACGTCTACCATTCCATCACACCGGCGTCCTATATGCGGTCTGGATGGTATTATACACGAATTGCGGACAGATGGCAAGCCCTGTAATCGGAATAAATTCAGAAAACGCCATACCATTTCACCGGAAGATGTGTTATGATAACACTATCGAAAATTCCCACGGAGGGCAGAAAATCCATGAAAAAACTCAGACTGATTTTGGCGGCAGGGCTGTTAATGCTGCTGACAGGCTGCTTTTCCCAGTCGGTGGACGACCTTTACGCCCCGCCCAGAGCGCCGGACGACTATCTGAAGCTGGATAATAAGATCAACGAAGTCCTTAACGCCGGCGGCGAGTACGCCGCCCCCCTCACCGGAGAACTGACCCAGAAGGTACAGCTTCAGGATCTGGATGGCGACGGTGTTCAGGAGGCCATCGCTTTTTTCCGGGTCAGTTCGTCGGAGCGCCCCCTGAAGATCTACATTTATCGTCAGACCGGAGACGACTATGAGGTGGCGGCCATTATTGAAGGCGAGGGTTCGGCCATCAACTATGTCTCCTATGAGAATTTGGACGACAGTCCCAGCAAGGAGATCATCGTCAGCTGGCAGATGATGAGCGATCAGAACCACTCCCTGGCTGCCTATTCCATTCATAACGGCCAGGTACTGGAGCTGATGCGTACCAATTATACCAATTTCCAGATCTGCGATATGGACCAGGATGGCCAGGACGAGGTCGTGGTGATCCAGACCGGCGCCACAGAGGAGAGCAACCGGGTGGAGCTGTATAACTACAAGAACGGCATCTTGGGATTGGACTCCTCGGCGCTCCTGTCCCACAATGTTACCAGCCTGCCGGAGGGCGGAGTTAAGACTGGATATTTGCAGGATAACATCCCGGCGGTTTTTGTCAGCTCTGCCTATGGCCGCAGCGGCAGCGAGACCGATTACGATTCCAGCACCGCCTACAGCCAGACCGGGCAGATCACCGATATTTTCGCCTGGAAAAACGGACGGATCCAGAACATCACCCTGGATCCTGAGACAGGGGAGAGTGACAATACCATCCGTTGGTATACAGCGGTGACAGCAAAAGACATCAATAATGACGGCATTATGGAGCTGCCTGACCCCTATGCGCTGCCTGATCCCAGCAGCACCAGCATTGCGGTGAACTTCTGGGCCATCCGCTGGCGGCAGTACGATATCAACGGCAACTCCCATCCGGTCTTCTCCACCTACTACAACGATCAGGACGGCTGGTATTTTATCCTGCCGGATAGCTGGGACGGCAAGATCACATTGTCCCGCAACGACGTGGCCGGCGGGGGAGAGCGGGCGGTCATCTTCTCCTACTGGGAGGGAGACGCCAGTGTGGACCCGGCCCCCTTCCTGGTGATCTACACCCTGCGGGGTGACAACCGCTATATGCGGGCCAATATGTCGGGCCGCTTCCGGCTGCTGGAGGGGGATGACGACAGCGACACCATCTATGCCGCCCGCTTCATCCAGAACAGCTGGGATTGCGGACTGGACGAGAGCGGCGTGAAGGCACACTTTGCACTGATTACCAACGACTGGTCCTGACACGGACAGGAATATAAGGAGGGAATGGGATGAAAAAGGTACTCGTACTGGAAGACGAGGCCAACATCCGCAGCTTTGTGGTCATCAACCTGAAGCGGGCCGGTTATGAGGCCATCGAGGCCGAGACCGGCGAGGAGGCCCTGGCCCAACTCAAGCGCAACCCGGATATCAAGGTAGCGCTGCTGGACATCATGCTGCCTGATATGGACGGCTTTGAGGTATGCCGCCGTATCCGGGCGGGGGACAATAACATCGGCATCATTATGCTTACCGCCCGCACTCAGGAGATGGATAAGGTCACCGGGCTGATGACCGGCGCCGACGACTATGTGACCAAGCCCTTTTCCCCGGCGGAGCTCACCGCCCGCATTGATGCCCTGTACCGCCGTACCGGCGGGGCGGAGGCGGTGGACACCGGCGAGATCAGTCAGCCGCCCTTCCTGCTGAACACCCGTAACCGAACTCTGGAGAAGAACGGACAGCGGGTCAAGCTGACCCAGGTGGAGTATTCCATTATGAAGCTGTTTATGGATAATCCGGGGAAGGCTCTGTCCCGGGAGGAGATCCTGGACTCCGTGTGGGGCCGGGACTATTTCGGCGAGCTGAAAATCGTGGACGTGAATATCCGCCGCCTGCGGATCAAAATCGAGGACGACCCGACGAATCCTACCTTTATAACGACGGTATGGGGCTACGGCTACAAGTGGGGCTTCTGACGGCGGCCGCCCAACCCTGTGACGCGCTATTTTTTATCAAACCCAGGTGGTGAAACATCGACCTATGAAGAAAATCAAAGGCATCCGCGGCATTCGGAAGCGGTGGATGGTCAACTCCATCAGCGTGGTACTCTTCATCGTGCTGCTGGCGGTGACTGCCTTTTCCGCAGCCATGGGCAGCTACTACTATTCGACCCTTAGCGAATCTCTGTCCCAAAAGGCGGAAAGCGCGGTGCGCAGCTTCAACTACTACCGGGCCAGCGGCGACTCCTACTATGAGTATGCCCGGACGCTGGTGGGCAGCGACCAGTCCAGCGACCAGCTGGAGGTGGAGTTCCTGGACGCCAGCGGTCAGATCCGCTACTCCAGTTCGGACCTGACTGCCTTCCGTTCTCCGGGTACCCCTGATATCTCCAAGGCGCTGAGCCAGGGCAAGACCGAGGTGTGGACCGGCTCCGATCCCAGCACTGGGGAGCACATTATGGCTGCCACCAGCCCCCTCATCATCGACGGGGAAGTGGTGGGTGCCATGCGCTACGTTACCTCTCTGCGGAACGTGGACTGGCAGATCGTTATTGTGGTAGCCATCTCCCTGGGCATCGGTATGGTGATCCTGGCTATTGTTTACTTTTCCAACCTGTACTTTGTCCGCTCCATTGTGGAGCCGGTGGCGGGAATCACGGAGACCGCCAAGCGCATCGCCGCCGGGTCCTACGGCGTGCAGATCGAAAAGCGCTTTGACGACGAGATCGGTGATTTGACCGACGCCATCAATGATATGTCTCTGAAGATCAACCAGAGCGAGAAGATGAAGAATGAATTTATCTCCTCAGTGTCCCACGAGCTGCGTACCCCTCTGACGGCCATCAACGGCTGGGCGGAGACCATCATGAACGGCGAGGTGCGGGACGGTGCCGATGTGAAGAAGGGCATGGGCATCATCGTCTCTGAGGCCCGGCGGCTGACCAACATGGTGGAGGAGCTGCTGGAGTTCTCCCGCATCCAGGACGGTCGTTTCACCCTGTCGGTGGAGCCCATGGACATCAAGGCGGAGCTGGAGGACGCGGTATACACCTACCGGGAGTTCTTCCGCCGGGAGGGCATCGAGCTCAACCATTTCGACTGCGACGAGGAGTTTCCGCCCATTGAAGGTGATCCGGAGCGGCTGCGGCAGGTATTCTGCAACCTACTGGACAACGCCGCCAAGCACGGCGGCTCGGGTAAACGCATTGATACCGCCATCCGCAGGGAGGAGGATATGGTGGTTATCACCATCCGGGATTACGGTCCTGGTATCCCCGAGGAGGAGCTGCCCCACGTCAAATACAAGTTCTACAAGGGTTCCTCCAAAGCCAGAGGTTCCGGCATCGGCCTGGCGGTGTGCGATGAGATTGTCAGCCGCCATGAGGGTGTACTGGAGATCGGCAACGCCGAGGGGGGCGGCTGTATCGTTACCGTTCGTCTGCCCATCCAGACTCAGTGAGGAAATCTTAGGCAAATCGAACATCTGTTTTAAAAAAGAGACCCGCACCCCTTGCAATCGGGGTGCGGGTCTGATACAATATGTTAGATATGAATCCAAATAGCAAGGAGAACATGGAACGAATGTCAAAACAGACGAAACGTGCCTGCGACACGCCGTATAAGACCATGATCGGCGGTCAGGCCCTGATCGAAGGCATCATGATGCTGGGGCCGGAGAAAAAGGCCGTGGTGGTCCGCAAGCCGGACGGGGAACTGGCCGAGCAGGTGGAGGAGCGGGTGCTCATCAAGGACAAGCATCCGGTGCTGGGTGTGCCCTTCATCCGGGGCGTCTTTAATTTCTGTTCCTCCATGGCCAACGGCGTCAAGGCACTGATGTACTCGGCGTCCTTTGTGCCTGAGGACGAGGAGGAGCCGGAGGAACCCTCTAAATTTGAGCAGTGGCTGGATAAACATCTGGGCAGCGAAAAGGCGGCCTCCGCCCTGGTGACCCTGGCGGTGGTGCTGGGTATCTGCTTCTCGGTGGGACTCTTTATTCTGCTGCCTACCGCCCTGGTGGGCCTATTGGGCCACTTTACCCCTCTGGCCATGTGGCTGCGCAACGTGCTGGAGGGTGTGGTTCGTATTGTGATCTTTGTGGGCTATCTGATCCTGTGCTCCCGCATGAAGGATATCCATCGGGTATTCCAATATCACGGGGCGGAGCATAAGACCATCTTCTGCTATGAACACGGTCTGCCCCTGACGGTGGAGAACGTCCGCAAGCAGCCCCGGCACCATCCCCGCTGCGGTACCAGCTTCCTCTTTGTGGTCATCGTGGTGAGTATCCTGCTGTCCAGCGTGGTGTTCTCCTTTGTGGAGGTGACCAACACCTTCCTGCGGATGGGCCTGCATCTGCTGATGCTGCCGGTAATCGTCAGCCTGACCTATGAGTTCAACCGTCTGGTAGGCCGGCATGACAACTGGTTTACCCGTGCGATGTCCGCCCCCGGTATGTGGCTCCAGAACTGGACCACCTTTGAGCCGGACGATTCCATGATCGAGGTGGGCATCCGGGCCTTTACCCTGGTGCTGCCTCAGGAGCAGGGCAAAGATCGGTGGTAACACCCAATAAAGGTGTTTTGAGAGAGAACAAGAGAGACGAGGAGTGGTTACAGCATGGCAACCACCTACAACAACCTCTATCTGGACGTACGCCGCCGCCTGCGGGAAGCAGGGGTGGAGGGTGCCCAGCTGGAGGCCCGGGAGTTGGTGTGCGCTGCCGCCGGAAAGAACCGGGAGCAGTATTACCGGGATATGGCCCTCTATGCTTCTGACGCGGTGGAGGAGAAGCTGAAGGAGCTGGTGGAGCGGCGGCTGTCCGGAGAACCGGTGGCCTACATCATTGGAGAGTGGGAATTTTACGGCCTGTCTCTCACCGTCAACCGGGATGTACTCATCCCCCGCATGGATACTGAACTGCTGGCTGAGCGGGCCATTCTGCTGGCCCGGGCGGCAGGGGAGGGGGCACGGGTGCTGGATCTGTGCGCTGGCAGCGGCTGCGTGGGTCTGGCGGTGGCCTCCAACGTGCCCGACTGCCGGGTGGTGCTGGCTGACCTGAGCGAGGCGGCCCTGAAAACCTGTAAGCAGAATATCCGACGGTGTGACCTGAATGCCCGGGTGACCTGCTTCCAGGCCGACGCCCTTCAGCCTCCGGACGGAGCGCTGTGGGATTTTGACGTCATTGCCTGCAACCCGCCATACATTCCCACCGGAGATATTGCCGGGCTGGACCGCTCTGTCCGGGATTTTGAGCCTCGTACCGCTCTGGACGGCGGCGCCGACGGCCTGGATTTCTACCGGGCGGTGACTGCCCAGTGGGGCCCCGCTTTGCGGCTGGGCGGCTCCCTCCTTTTTGAGGTGGGGATTGGACAGGCTCCGGATGTGGAGCAGCTGCTGATTGAGCAGGGCTTCTCTAACGTGCAGTCCAGTCAGGACACCCAGGGCATCTGGCGTGTGGTGGAAGGCGTTTTGAATCGGTAAGGGCGGGCTTCTGGCCCGCCGTGAAAGGATGAAAAGGATACATGGCAGACAAGAAGAAATCTGTGGTGGAGAGCGCCGCTCCCGCCTCTGACAAGAAAAAGGCGCTGGAGACCGCCATGGCCCAGATCGAGAAGGCCTACGGCAAGGGCTCCATCATGCGCTTGGGCGACAACGCCGACATTGTGGTGGAGGCCATCCCTACCGGCTCTCTGTCCCTGGACCTGGCCCTGGGCATCGGCGGCGTCCCCAAGGGACGTATCATCGAGATCTATGGCCCCGAGTCCTCCGGTAAAACCACCCTGGCCCTCCACATTGTGGCCGAGGCCCAGAAGCGGGGTGGCGAGGTGGCCTTTATCGACGCCGAGCACGCCCTGGATCCCTACTATGCCCGGGCTCTGGGCGTGGACATCGACTCCATGCTTATCTCCCAGCCCGACACCGGCGAGCAGGGCCTGGAAATCTGTGAAGCCTTGGTCCGCTCCGGCGCCATCGACGTGGTGGTGGTGGACTCGGTGGCCGCCCTGACCCCCCGTGCCGAGATCGAGGGCGACATGGGCGACTCCCATGTGGGTCTGCTGGCCCGCCTCATGAGCCAGGCTCTGCGGAAGCTGGCCGGCTCCATTGCCAAGACCAACTGCGTGGTCATCTTTATCAACCAGCTGCGCGAAAAGGTGGGCGTTATGTACGGCAACCCGGAGGTCACCACCGGCGGCCGGGCTCTGAAGTTCTATGCCTCCGTCCGTATGGATGTGCGCCGGGTGGAGTCTTTGAAGAATGGCTCTGAGATCATTGGTAACCGTACCCGGGTCAAGGTGGTCAAGAACAAGGTTTCTCCTCCCTTCAAGGAGGCGGAGTTTGACATCATGTACGGCGAGGGCATCTCCAAGGTGGGCGAGATCCTGGATCTGGCCACCAAGCTGGACCTGGTTCAGAAGTCGGGTTCCTGGTTTGCCATGGGTGAGACCCGTCTGGGTCAGGGCCGGGATGCTGCCAAGCAGTACCTGAAGGACAACCCGGAGGTATGCGATCGGCTGGAGGCCGACATTCGGAAGAACTCCTACAAGCTGATGAGCAGCCAGGCCCGGGCCGCTGCCCGTGCTGCTGGCCGGGCGGTGGATGTATCCGCCGAGGACTTCGAGGATGCGGATCAGTAAGCTGGCCCCCTCGGAGCGCATTCAAGGCCGCTGGCTGTGCCACCTGGAGGATGGGACCATCCTCCGCATCACAGAAAATGAGATCGTCGCCTTTGGGCTGTGCTCAGGCCTGGAGCTGAGCCAGGAGCAGTTAGAGCAGGTGGAACGGGCTGCCAAAGCCGCCGCTGTGCGGGACAAGGCTCTGGACCTGCTGGCTGCCCGACCCCTGTCCCGGAAGGAACTGGTGGACAAGCTGACTGCCCGGCCCCGGAACCGTGAGAAGGAACCGCTGGCTGACCGGGAGACCGCTGAAGCGGTGGCCGACCGGCTGGAGGAACTGGGCTACCTGAACGATGAGGCCTATGCCCGTACGGTGGCCGACCACTATGCTGCCAAGGGCTGGGGCCCGGCCCGCATCCGGGACGAACTCTACCGCCGGGGTGTGCCCCGGGACTATTGGGACGAAGCCCTGGAGGATCTGGAGGCTCCTGACGACGCTATTGACGCTTTTTTGCAGAAAAAACTCCGTGGGGCGGATCTCGCCGACCCCAAAAGTTATCAACGGGCGGCCAACGCCCTGGCCCGCCGGGGGTTCCGGTGGGAGGATATCAAAGAGGGCCTGCGCCGGTACGGCGGGGCACTGGAGGAGGAATTCTGATGGATACCCGCGAAGCCCTGATGACCCGCCGCAGCATCCGCCGCTATAAGGCCGACCCCATTCCGGAGGCCGATTTGAAGGACATCCTGGAGGCCGGTTTGGCTGCCCCGTCCGCTATCAACCTGCAGCACTGGTACTTTGTAGCCGTTCAGAGCCCCGAAGCGCTGGAGGAGGTCAAGACCATCATGGGCGGGGTAGTGGAGAAGTTCACCCCGGTGCTGGAGCAGCGCTTTGCCCGCAACCCGGAGCAGGTGGGTATCACCAACAAGTTCCTGTCCACTCTGGGAGGGGCGCCGGTATGTGTACTGGTGTTCTTCCTGAAACCTGACTATCCAGACCGGGACGGCGCCATGCAGAGTGTGTCCGCCGCCATTGAAAATGTACTGCTGGCTGCCTGGGACAAGGGGATCGGCTCCTGTTGGCTGTCCGCGCCCCAGCGGATGGGCTTCGGCCCCGCCTTTCAGGAGCGGTTTGCTCCTGACAAGGGAGAATTTGTGGCGGCCATTACCCTGGGCTATCCTGATCAGCAGCCCCAAATGCCTCCCCGCCGGGAGGGCAGATATACCATCGTATAAGGAGGCAGTCTCTTGAAGATTGCATTTGTATCCCTTGGCTGTGCCAAGAATTTGGTGAATACCGAGCAGATGATGGCCCTGGTGAAGGCTGCCGGCCATACCGTTACCGGCGACCCCGAGGGGGCCGATGTGGCGGTGCTCAATACCTGCGGCTTTATCGATTCCGCCAAGAGCGAGGCCATCCAGAATATTTTGGAGCTGGCTGCCCTGAAGGACCAGGGTAAGCTGGGCAAGCTGCTGGTGGCGGGCTGTCTGACCCAGCGCTACCGGGACGAGATCCTGGAGGAACTGCCCGAGATCGACGGCATTCTGGGTACCGGCAGTTATACCGACATCGTGCCCGCTATCGAGTCTGTCATGGAAGGGGATACCCCCACCTACTTCGGGGATATCGACCATACCATCGAGGACGGTGCGCGCATCGTCTCCACGCCCCCCTATACCGCGTTCCTGAAGATTGCCGAGGGGTGCGACAACCGGTGTGCCTACTGCGTGATTCCCTCCCTCCGGGGCCGATACCGCAGCCGCACCATGGAGTCACTGCTGGCTGAGGCCAAGAAGCTGGCCGACGACGGGGTGAAGGAGCTCATCGTCATCGCTCAGGACATCACCCGGTACGGCACCGATCTGTACCGTAAGCGGATGCTGCCGGAACTGCTGACCGAGCTGTGCAAGCTGCCCTTCCACTGGGTGCGGCTCCACTACCTGTACCCCGATGAGCTGGATGACGCCCTCATCGACGTCATTGCCCGGGAGCATAAGATCCTCAAGTATATTGACATCCCCCTCCAGCATATCAATGACCGTATCCTCAAGGCCATGAACCGGCGCTCCACCAAGGCGGAGATCATCGCCCTGCTGAAGAAGCTGCGGGAGCGGTTGCCCGGTCTGGTGCTGCGTACCTCCCTCATCTGCGGCCTGCCCGGCGAGACGGAGGAGGAGTTTGAGGAGCTGTGTGACTTCCTGCGGGAGAGCGGTATTGAGCGGGCGGGTATCTTCCAGTTCTCTCCTGAGGAGGGGACCCCCGCCGCCGTCATGCCTGATCAGGTGGACCCGGATACCGCCAAGCGGCGTGTGGAGCTGCTGGTGGAGCTCCAGAGCCGGGTGATGGACGCCTGGAACGAGAGTCGCCTGGGGGAGACCCTGGAGGTGCTGTGCGAGGGCTTTGACCAGGAGATGGGCTGCTACGCTGGCCGCTCCTATGCCGATTCCCCCGACGTGGACGGCAAGGTGTTCTTTACCGCCGCCGGTCTGGTGCCTGCGGGGACCTTTGTCAACGTGCGTATTACCGGTACCAGCGATGGTGACCTGACCGGGGAAATAGAGGAGTGACGTGTTTTGAATACCGCCAATAAGCTGACTTTGCTTCGGGTACTGCTCATCCCCGTCTTTCTGGTGGTGCTCTACCTCCAGTTCCCCTTCCATATGTACTATGCCCTGGCTGTGTTCATCCTGGCCAGCGTCACTGATTTTGTGGACGGCTATATTGCCCGTCACTACAACATGATTACCGATTTCGGCAAGTTCATGGACCCTCTGGCGGACAAGATGCTGGTCATGGCCGCCCTGCTGTGGTTCGTGGAGATGAACCGTTTCCCCGCTTGGGCTCTGCTCATTGTGGTGGTGCGGGAGTTTGCCGTTACCGGCCTGCGGCTGATCGCCGTGGAGCGGGGAAGGGTCATTGCCGCTGCCTGGTCGGGCAAGATCAAGACCGCCTCCACCATGGTGTGCATCTGCATTATGCTGATGTTCCACAACCTGACCCTGGATGTGGTATGCGTGGCCATTATTTTGGCTACCACCATCTATTCCGGTATCGAGTATTTTGTAAAAAATAAGGACGTTATCGACTGGAGTAAAGTATAATGCTGGACTTTACCAGAACTTTGGAGGAGGACCGGCCCCTCATCCATCCCACCTGTGTGGTGAAAAACTGCACTTTTGGCCGCTATGTGGAGCTGGGGGACCACTGTATCGTGGAGGAGACCCATGTGGGGGACTACACCTACCTCTTCGGGTCCAACGATGTGATCTACTCCCATATCGGTAAGTTCAACTCCATTGCCACAGGGGTACGCATCAACCCGGTACAGCACCCGGCCAAGACTCGGGCGGCAGCCCACCATTTCACCTACCGCTGCGCCCACTACGGCTTCGGGCCGGATGATCAGGCTCTGCTCCAATGGCGGCGGGACAACCACCATGTGACCACGGGCAACGACGTGTGGATCGGCCACAACGCCGTCATCATGGCGGGGGTCACCCTGGGCCATGGCGCGGTGGTGGGGGCAGGGGCTGTGGTCACCCACGATGTGGCCCCCTATGAGATCGTGGGAGGCGTGCCCGCCCGACACATCGGCTGGCGGTACGATGAGGATACCATCGCCGCCCTCCTGCGCATCCAGTGGTGGGACTGGAGCCATGAAGAGCTGCGGGAGCGGCTGCGGGACTTTGACGACGTGGCATCCTTCTGCGCCAAGTATGACCCAGGTGTTCGTTGACTTGACACCAAATAGAAAACGTGGTAGTATACTATGGTAACCAAATAGCGCGAGGAACGGAAATAGTATCCAGCGAGTACCCGCCAGAGAGGGAACGTCACCGGCTGAGAGCGGTCCCAGGGGGTAACTGGAGAATGTGCGTCCGGGAGCGCGGGGGATGTGGATGCCCCCCGGCTGGCCCCGTTATCGGCCTTTGAGTGAGAAATGAGAGTGGAACCGCGATCTTGTCGCCTCTTATGCGTATGCGTAAGAGGCGTTTTTCTTTGGAGGTGTTTTCCCTGACCCGACTTGGCGAGACCCTGCGGGCCTATCAGGCCCGCGACCCGGCGGCACGGAGCCGTCTGGAAATCTTTTTGCTCTATCCTGGCGTACACGCCATCATCTATCACCGGCTGGCCCATTTCCTCTACCGGCACCACCTGAAGTTCCTGGCCCGGTTTGTCAGCCAGTGGAGCCGGTTCTGGACCGGCATTGAGATCCACCCCGGGGCCAAAATCGGCCGCCGGTTCGTCATTGACCACGGCATGGGCATCGTTATCGGCGAGACTGCCGAGATCGGCGACGACTGCCTCATCTATCACGGCGTCACCTTGGGCGGTACCGGCAAGGACCAAGGCAAGCGCCACCCCACCCTGGGCAACAACGTGCTGGTGTCCACCGGCGCTAAGGTGCTGGGCCCTTTCAAGGTGGGGGATAACTCCCGCATTGCCGCCAACGCGGTGGTACTCAGCGAGATCCCGCCCAACGCCACCGCCGTGGGTGTGCCCGCCCGGGTGGTGCGCATTGCCGGGGAGAAGGTGGACTACGCCTCCTCCGTGGACCAGATCCACGTTACCGACCCGGTACAGAAAGAATTGCAAGCCATCAGTTCCCGGCTGGAGTGGCTGGAAAAGCTGATGGATGAACAGGCCAGAAGCCAAAATCAATAAGGAGCGAATTGCTATGAAACTGTATAACTCCGCAAGCCACAAAAAGGAAGAGTTTGTTCCCCACGAGCCGGGCAAGGTGACCATGTACACCTGTGGCCCCACGGTGTACCACTTCGCCCATATCGGCAACCTGCGCAGCTACCTGATGGAGGATGTGCTGGAGAAGTTTCTCCGCTATGACGGCTATGATGTGAAGCGGATTATGAATATTACCGACGTGGGCCATTTGGCCTCCGACGCCGATACCGGCGAGGACAAGATGGTGAAGGGCGCCAAGCGGGAGCACAAGAGCGTCATGGAGATTGCCCAGTTCTACACCGACGCCTTCTTTGCCGACTGCAAGAAGCTGAACATCAAGTACCCCGACGTGGTGCAGCCCGCCACCGGCATGATCGACGATTATATCAAGGTTATCACCAAGCTGCTGGACACCGGCTACGCCTATGTGGCGGGGGGCAACGTGTATTTTGACACCTCCAAGCTGGAGAAATACTATGTATTCAACGACCACGACGAGGAGGACCTGGCGGTGGGCGTCCGTGAGGGCGTGGAGGAGGATACCAACAAGCGCAACAAGAACGACTTTGTACTGTGGTTCACCAAGTCCAAGTTTGAGGATCAGGCCCTGAAGTGGGACTCCCCCTGGGGCGTGGGCTATCCCGGCTGGCACATCGAGTGCTCCTGCATCTCCATGAAGTATGCCGGTGAGTATCTGGACATCCACTGCGGCGGCATCGACAACGCCTTCCCCCACCACACCAATGAGATCGCCCAGTCTGAGGCCTATCTGGGCCATCCCTGGTGCAAATACTGGATGCACGTCCACCATCTGAATACCAACGACGGCAAGATGAGCAAGTCCAAAGGCGAGTTCCTTACCGTCTCTCTGCTGGAGGAGAAGGGGTACGATCCTCTGGTCTACCGCTTCTTCTGCCTCCAGTCCCACTACCGCAAGAGCCTGGTGTTCTCCTGGGAGAACCTGGACAACGCCAAGGTGGCCTACGATAAGCTGGTGGCCCGGGTGGCCGCTCTGTCAGAGGAGGGAGAAGTGGATCAGGCTGCCTTCGATCAGTACAAGGGCCAGTTCATCGAGGCGGTGGGCAACGATATAAACACCTCTCTGGGTGTTACCGCTCTGTACGACGTGCTCAAGGCCAACACCAACGACGCCACCAAGCGGGCCCTCATCGACAGCTTTGACCAAGTGCTGGGTCTGGACCTGCTGAAAAAAGCCGCCGCCCTGAACGAGAAGGCGTCCGCCCCGGTGGAGGGTGCCGAGGAGATCGAGGCTCTCATTGCTAAGCGGCTGGAGGCCAAGAAGGCCAAGGATTGGGCTACCGCCGATGCCATCCGGGATCAGCTCAAGGAGATGGGCGTGGAGATCAAGGACAGCAAGGAAGGAACCACCTGGACCCGGGTATAAGTTATGAAATCAGCGCCCGCTGGCATTGCCGGCGGGCGCTTCTGTTTTGTAAATCTGACCTTATAAAATAGAATAAAATTGACACTTTTAAAAAGATCAGATTAGAACTATACTGGAGGCACAGAAGAAAAACAGAAGGAAGGCGTTCCGGTATGGTAAATCAAAAAACCAGACGTATGGTCATGGCGGCGCTGCTTGCAGCACTGACCACCGCGGCTACCATGGTGATCCGGATCCCCACCCCGACCCTGGGGTACATCCATCTGGGTGACAGCATGGTGCTGCTCTGCGGCATCCTGCTGGGGCCGGGACTGGGCGCGGCGGCGGCCGGAATCGGGTCAATGCTGGCCGACCTGTTCGGCGGCTTTACGGCATGGGCGCCGGGGACCTTTGCCATCAAGGCGCTGACGGCGCTGGTGGGCGGGAGCCTGTATCGCCTTTGCCTGAGCCGGGAACACATCGCCCCGCCGTTGCGTGTGATTTTGTGCGGCATTCCGGCAGAAGCGGTGATGGTCGCCGGTTATTTCCTCTATGAAGTGGGAATGATGGCGCTGGCAGGCAGTAACCTGACTGCCGCCGCAACAGCGGTGCTGGCGGGCGTGCCCTTCAATGTGGTGCAGGGGCTGAGCGGTATCGTTGTAGGTGTTGTGCTGCTGCCGGTGCTTAGCCAAGCCGGGGCCGGAGCGGAGATGCCGCCCCACAGAAGGAAGAGCCACAATTTCTGATAAAAAAGGTGCCCTCCTATGGAGGGCACCTTTCAGCCTGTCGAAAAAGTCCAGCAAAAGCTGGGCTTTTTCATTTAGATGAGATAAGATAGAGGTGGAGGTGAGGGAGATGCTGGAACGTGGAAAAAAAGATCGTGATGTAATAGAGAT
>NZ_NFIB01000029.1:0-40623 GCF_002159385.1 Flavonifractor sp. An52 | reverse complement strand
GCTCAGGGGTGGGGGTAGGGATGGGCTCGGCGGAGGGCGTCACCACCGGGGTAGGCGTGGAGACAGCCTGTCCCCCGCCCTGTCCGGCACAGCCGGTACACAGCAGCGCCGCCATCAGCGCCAGGCAGCACAGCCGTCTCACTGCCGCCACCCCATCTCCCGCTCGTAGGCCAGGATGGTCTCCAGGTTGGCCTGCTCGTAGGCATTGAACACGCTGGTGTCAAAGGTGGAGGCGTTGAGCCCCTCCACCGGGGTGTACCAGTTCTGGCGGTCAAAATAGTCCTGGATCTCCTGGCTGGAGAACTGATAGCCATACCGGGCATAGATCTCGTTGCGGATCAGGCTTACCTCCTCCTTGGTGAAGGGGGCCAGATCGCTCTTATCGATGTACTGGCTGTCGGTGGGCAGCAGATAGTCGCCATCCATGGTGTCTGGATCGTCGTCGTCCCGGCTGCCCAGCAGCTCCAGCCAGATGTCGCCCCAGCCCGCCGATGCGGCCTGGCTGTAGGTGATGCCGTAGTAGGTCCACTCCCGCAGGCCGTCGTCGTACCAGTAGGCCTCATAGGGGGAAGATCCGTCGGAGCTGCCGTTGACATAGAGGTTCATCCACTCATCCAGCCAGCCCTGCTCCCAGGCCTCCCGGAAGGTGGTTCCATTGATCCGGCTAGTGAGCAGTTGGTCCATATCCAGCTGAATGGGATAGCTGCTCTGCTCCTGATCGGGGGTCTGGGTGGGCTTGTCGTCCTCCTCCGGCGGCTCACTCTCAATGGGCTGCGTCTCCATGACGTCGGAGGGGCTGGGGCTGACCTCAGCATCGGAAGAAGTGGGCTTCAGAATGCCCATAGCCATCACCAGGACCACAATCGCGCCGATCACCAGCACACACAGAATCACCGCCAGGGCAATGTAGCCCCCCTTCCGGCGGGGCGGCTCCTGCTCCGGCTCGGACGGCTCTACAGGGGCCCGCCGGGGCGGCTCCTTGGGCTGCTCGTACCTGGGTTGCTCGTAGGGCGGCTCGTACCTGGGAGGCTCCACGGGAGCCTGTGGGGTGGGCTGCGCAGGCTGGGGCGGGCGGTTCTCGGGCTTGGTGGTGGGCTTGCCGCATTTGTTGCAGAAGGCGGCGGTATCCGCCAGCTCCGCCCCGCAGTATTTACAAAACATGGTGCAGAAACTCCTTTCCGTCAAGCAGGCTTACAGGGTGTCCACTTGATAGCCCAGCGTGCGGCTCTCGCCAGGGGCCAGGGTGATGCAGTAGGCCTTGTCGGCCAGCTCCAGACCCTCTCCCGCCTCGGCGGACATTCCGTGCCAGGGCTCGATGCACACATAGGGCGCCGCCTTGCCCGGCATGGACCACAGAGCCAGCAGCGGGAAGTCGTGGAAGCGCACCCGCACGCCCTTGCCGGACTTTTTGCTGTGCAGCTCCACCTGCCGGGACTTGAGGCCCCGGAAGATCAGGGTATCCATCTCGTCAAAGTATTTGTAGTCCAGAGGCAGCACGTCGGTGTCCTCCAGACAGGGCCGGGTGCGGTTGAGATCCACCCCGTTAGCGTCGGGTACCAGGGTGGGACAGGTCTCTTTCTGCTCAAAGCGCACCTCGTAGTCGGTAAAGGCCTCCCCCTCCTCCAGGGGGCAGCGGAAGCCGGTGTGGGCCCCCAGGCAAAAGGGCATGGGCTTGTCCCCGGTGTTGGTCACCGTCACAGAGGTGGTAAAGCCGGTGTCGGTGAGCTGCTGGCGCACCACCAGCCGGAAGGGATAGGGATAGACCGCCAGAGTGTCGCCGCTCTCCCGCAGCTCCAGCTCCGCCCAGTCCTCCCCCTGCCCGGCCACCGCAAACTCGCTGGTGCGGGCAAAGCCGTGGCGGTTCATGGAGACCTCTTTCCCCTCAATGCGGACCTTGCCGTCCTTCAGGCCGCCCACAATGGGGAACAGCAGGGGATTGCGCCCCGGCCAGTAGGCCGGATCTCCCGTCCAGATATATTCCAGGCCGTTTTCGTCCCGATAGGACACCAGCTCGCCGCCGTGGGTGGCCACCCTTGCGGTCCGCCCGCCCCGTTTCAGTTCCAGTTCCATCACATACGCCTCCTTGTGTTGCTACCTGCATTATACCGGCCCTTTTCCTCCAATGCAAGGCCGCGATGTTTGACATATGGCCGGTTCGGGGATAAAATAGGAGAGACTTTATAATAGGAAGGAGCAGCCACTATGCTGTTTGCCCCATATGAGCGGTTCCATTATGTCCGTTCCCCCCTGGTGGAGGTCATCTGTCAGCTTCGCTTCCCCACCATTCTGTCCATCGGCGCCAATGAGCCCGCCGCCTTCCAGGAGGCCATCCGGAAAGACTTCCCCAAGTATATGACCCGGCAGGAGCAGCTGCCCCCCAAGGTGGTAAAGAAGGGTAACGCCACCGCCCTGGAGCCCCAGAAGCCCATCACCAACTACCACTTCATTTCGGAGGACGGCCGTTGGAAGATCAACCTGACCCAGAACTTTATCGCCCTGTCCACCCTGACCTATCAGCGGTGGGAGGACTTTGCCATCCGGCTGGACCAGGCTCTGGCCCAGTTCATCCAGATCTATCAGCCCGCCTACTTTGAGCGCATCGGCCTGCGGTACGTCAACGCCGTGTCCCGGAAGGCCCTGGGCCTGGAGGACCAGCTGTGGGACGATCTGATCCAGAGCCAGTATCTGGGCATTCTGGGCGAGCCCGACGTGGAGGAGAGCGAGATCGTCAAGTGCGCCCTGGATGTGGAGACCCCCCTGGTGGGCGGCTACCGCATGAAGCTCCATGCCGGTCCCGGCCTGGTGGGGGCCAACAATCCCCAGAACGCCAACCAGCCCAAGGAGACCCGGTTCATTCTGGACGGGGACTTCTCCGCCGCCGGTCAGATCAATGCCGACGCCGTGCCTGAGAAGCTGGAGAAAATGCACCGCTTCGCCGTCTGCCTCTTCCGGGGCGCGGTAACCAACACCCTCCACGAGGCCATGGGCCCCACCCCCGTCGCCGAATGACCGGGGAGATGACCATCCGTCCCGCCCGCCGGGAGGAACTGAAGGAGATCTGGGCCATGGTGGGCCGGGCAGTGGTCCATATGAACCAGCTGGGCAACCCCCAGTGGGGGGAGGACTACCCCACCCGGGACTTCTACGCCGGGGACATCGACCGGGGCGAGCTATACGCCGCTGTCATCGACGGCAAGCTGGCCGGTGTGGCCTGCATCAACACCAGCGAATCTCCTGAGTACGATCCCCTTCCCTGGACCACCAGCCGCCCCGCCATGGTGATCCACCGCATGGCCATTGATCCTACCTTCCAGCGTCATGGGGTGGGCTCCGCCCTCTTCGCCTTTGCCGAGGAGGAAGCCCGCCGCCGGGGCATTGCCGCCATGCGTATCGACACCTATTCCCTCAATGACCGGATGCAGGCTCTGATCCGCAAGATGGGCTTTTCCAAGGTGGGGGAGATCCACCTTCACGGCCGCCCCCTCACCTACCCCTGCTTTGAGAAGGATCTGCATCAGGAGGAACAGCCATGAAAAAACTGCTGCTGGTGGTGGACTACCAGAAGGACTTTGTGGACGGCGCCCTGGGCTTTGCCGGGGCGGAACGGCTGGACGGCCCCATTGCCGGGAAAATCGCCGCCTATCACGCCGCCGGTGACGACGTGGCCTTTACCCTGGATACTCACCAGGAAAACTACCTGGACACCCAGGAGGGGCGGAAGCTGCCGGTGCCCCACTGTCTGATGAATTCGGAGGGCTGGCAGCTCTACGGCAAAACCGGACAGGCCATAGACAGGAGCCGGGACATGGTGGTGTGCAAGCCCGCCTTCCCCTCCCTGTGGCTGGGGGGCTGGCTCAAGGACCGGGGCTATGACCGCATCGAGATTGTGGGCCTGGTGTCCTACCTGTGCGTGCTGTCCAACGCCATCATGGCCAAGGCCGCCCTGCCTGAGGCGGAGCTGGTGGTGGATGCCGCCTGCACCGCCGGTCCCGACCCCGTCCTCCACCACAACGTGCTGGACCTGATGGAGGCCCTGCAGATCACGGTCATCAACCGGGAGGTTACAACACCATGAAGGAACATATGAACTACACCCTGCTCTGTGATTTCTACGAGCTCTCTCCCAGGTGAATGTCCCATTCACCTGGGGTCCCAATCCCATTTAATATGCGGGCGGCGAAACTGAATTCCGCCGCCCTGCGCCGCTTACCGCGGCGCCCCGCCTTGCGGGGCCCCATGGTGAGCCATAAACCGGGAGGTTTGAACGCCATGAAGCAACACATGAATTACACCCTGCTCTGTGACTTTTACGAGCTCACCATGGGCAACGGCTACTTCCAGACGCCGGGCTACACTGAGCAGATCTGTTATTTCGACGTCTTTTTCCGCAACGTGCCCGACGGGGGCGGCTTCGCCATTGCCGCCGGGCTGGAGCAGGTCATCGACTATGTGGAGCGGCTCCACTTCGATGAGGAGGACATCGCCTACCTGCGGGGCAAGGGCTGCTTCTGCGAGGGCTTTTTGGAGTATCTGAAGAACTTCAAGTTCACCGGCGACATCTGGGCGGTGCCCGAGGGCACCCCCATCTTCCCCCGGGAGCCCTTCCTCACCGTCCGGGCCCCCGCCATTGAGGCTCAGTTTATCGAGACCTTCCTGCTGCTGACTCTGAACCACCAGTCCCTCATCGCCACCAAGACCAACCGCATTGTGCGGGCGGCGGACGGGCGGCCGGTGAGCGAGTTCGGCTCCCGCCGGGCCCAGGGTCCCGACGCCGCCATTCTGGGCGCCCGTGCCTCCTATATCGCCGGCTGCGCAGGCACCGCCTGCACCCTGGCCGACGAGGTGTACGGCTCCCCCGCCGGCGGCACCATGGCCCACTCCTGGGTCCAGATGTTCCCCGACGAGTATACCGCCTTTAAAACCTACTGCCAGCTCTATCCCCACTCCGCCACCCTGCTGGTGGACACCTACAACGTGCTGAAGTCCGGCGTGCCCAACGCCATCCGCGCCTTCAAGGAGGTGCTCCTCCCCCAGGGCATCACCAACTGCGCCATCCGGCTGGACTCGGGCGATCTGACCTACCTGTCCCGGAAGGCCCGGCGGATGCTGGACGCGGCGGGGCTCACCGAGTGCAAGATCGTGGCCTCCAACTCCCTGGACGAGTATATCATCCGGGACCTGCTGCTCCAGGGGGCCCAGATCGACTCCTTCGGCGTGGGCGAGCGGCTCATCACCTCCAAGAGCGAGCCGGTGTTCGGCGGCGTGTACAAGCTGGCCGCCATCGAGGACAAAGAGGGGAATATTATCCCCAAGATCAAGATCAGCGCCAACCCGGACAAGATCACCAACCCCGGCTTCAAGAAGGTGTACCGCCTCTTCGACAACGAGACGGGGAAGGCCTTTGCCGATCTCATCACTCTGTGGGACGAGACGGTGGACGAGAGCAAGCCTCTGGAGCTCTTCGACCCGGACGCCACCTGGAAGCGCAGCGTGTTCACCAACTTTACCGCCAGGGAGCTGCTGGTGCCGGTGTTCCAGGGCGGCAAGCGGGTGTACGACTCCCCGCCCATCGCCGAGATGCGGGCTTGGTGCGCCGGGCAGATCGACCTGCTGTGGGACGAGGTAAAGCGGTTTGAGAATCCCCACAACTACTATGTGGACCTGTCCCAGAAGCTGTGGGATCTGAAGCAGAGCCTGCTGACCCGGGAAGGGAAATAAATAAACAGGACTGCCGCAAACTGTGCGGCAGTCCTGTTTTTTGTCTTATTCCAGATCCAGCTCCACCGGGCAGTGGTCACTGCCGGTGACGTCGGCATGGATGATCTGGTCCTTCACCCGGGGCAGCAGACGCTCCGACACGATGAAGTAGTCGATGCGCCACCCGGCGTTGTTCTTCCGGGCGTTGAAGCGGTAGCTCCACCAGGTATAGGCCCCGGTCTTGTCTGGGTAGAGGGCACGGAAGCTGTCGGCAAAACCGCTCTGCAGCAGGGTAGTCATCTTGCCCCGCTCCTGGTCGGAGAAGCCTGCGTTGCCCCGGTTGGTCTTGGGGTTTTTCAGGTCAATCTCCTCATGGGCCACGTTGAGGTCGCCGCACAGCACCACCGGCTTCTTCTGGTCCAGGGTCATCAGGTAGGCCCGGAAATCGTCCTCCCACTGCATCCGGTAGTCGATGCGGGCCAGCCCCTCCTTGGCGTTGGGGGTGTAACAGCACACCAGATAGAAGTCCTCATACTCCGCCGTGATCACCCGGCCCTCGGTGTCGTGCTCCGGGATACCCAGGCCGTAGGTCACGGCCAGAGGCTCGGTTTTGGTGATGAGGGCGGTACCGGAGTAGCCCTTCTTCTCGGCGCTGTTCCAGTAGATGTGGTAGCCCGGCAAGTCCAGCTCGATCTGGTGGGGCTGGAGCTTGGTCTCCTGGAGACAGAAGGCGTCGGCGTCCATCTCCTTGAAAAAGTCCAGAAAGCCCTTGCCCAGGCAGGCCCGCAGGCCGTTGACGTTCCAGGTGATCAGCTTCATTCCCAGTCCTCCGCCTTCCATTTCATGGGTTTTCCGTCGCTGTCCAGCAGCGGGGTGATACCGCCGGCATATCCGTCGTGCATCTCCAGGTAGAGCATACCGGTCTTGGTATCCAGCAGAACCCGGGTGGCATCGGCCACACCCTGGGTGTAGATCACCTGAAAGCGCTTATCCTTTCCCATAGACACGCTCCTTTATTCCTTTCGCATCTCACCCTCCAGATGGGGGAGGAATTTCAGCATAATGGGCAGATAGGTGGCCACAAAGACCACCACCGCCCCAAGAGCCGCCCATTTCCGCAGCTTTTTGGGGGCAGCCAGGCCCAGCATGACCCCGGCGGCGCACAGGCACAGCTTCACCAGGGCCAGGTCCTTCCAGTTCATTTTGGCAATATAGGCATCGGCGGCAGAAAACAGTTTTTTCATAGTATTCCCTCCAGTCGCAGCAGCCATTCCTTCAATTCCAGTCCGCCCCCGTAGCCAGTGAGGGTTCCATTAGCCCCCACCACCCGGTGGCAGGGTAAAAAGATGGGCAGGGGATTGCGGTGGTTGGCCTGGCCTACCGCCCGGCTGCCCTTGGGGCAGCCCACCCGGCGGGCCAGTTCTCCGTAAGTAATGGTCTGCCCGTAGGGGATGTCCGCCAGGGCGGACCACACCTTGCGCTGAAAAGGGGTACCCTGTGGGGCAAGGGGCAGGTCAAAGTCCCGCCGTTCCCCCGCCAGATAGGCCAGCAGCTCCTCCTTGCCTCGGGCGAGCAGGGGCGTCTCCTCCCCCACCGGAGACATGGGGGAATTGGGCAAATACAGGGCGGTAAGCCCGCCCCCCTCCTCCTCCAGCGCCATAGGTCCCACGGGGGTATCAAAGACCACGCGGTTCATCTCAGTACCGCCGCACCACGGCGGTAACCTTGCCCAGGATGGCGCATCCTTCGCCGTCGATGGGCTCGTAGTCCGGGTTCTCGGGCATGAGCCACACATGGCCGTCCTTCCGGCGGAGGGTCTTCACCGTAGCCTCGTCCTCAAAGAGGGCCACCACGATCTCCCCGCTGTGGGCATCGGCCTGCTGGTGGACAATCACCAGGTCCCCGGGCAGGATACCGGCATACTTCATGGACTCCCCCCGCACCTTCAGGGCAAAATACTCCCCGGGCCGCCCGCCGGTGTCAAAAGTCAGATAGTCCTCGATGCACTCCTGGGCCAGAATGGGGGACCCGGCGGCCACGCTGCCCACCACCGGCACCTTGTCCTCCGGGACTGCCGGAGTCTCCGGCTGGGCCACGGTGATGGAGCGGGTCTTACCCTCCGCCTTGGTGATGAGGCCCGCCGCCTCCAGCCCCTTCAGGTGGAAGTGGACGGTGGAGGGGGATTTCAGCCCCACATAGGCCCCGATCTCCCGGACGGAGGGGGGATAGCCGTGCTCCGCCGAAAAGGAAATAATATAATCGTAAATCTGCTGCTGCTTGGGCGAGAGCGTTTTCATGGCAGACCCTCCTTTGGTCAGTTTTATCCGACCTCAGTATACCATAATCCCCTCAATATTGCAAACATTTGTTCTAAATTTGCTCAAAATTCTGCCCGTCAAGGTACACCGACAGCCGAAGCAGGTACTGGTCGTAGCCCTTGCCCGCCAACTCGTCCAGCAGCACGTCCTCCCAGAACAGCTCCCCCAAAGTCAGGCCGTGGACATCGGCCCACTCCAGCAGCCGCTGGTAGCCCTCCCGCACGGTGTCAAAGCTGCCGGCATGGAAGTAGGTCAGATAGCGCCCCGCCGGGGCGGTGAGCAGCCGCACCCCCCGGATGGGCTTGTCTACCTGGGTGTAGCAGTAGGTATAGCCCTCCCAGTCCTTCCGCCGGGCGGCCTCCACCGGCAGGATAGCCCCCAGGGCGTAGGGGCTGGCCACCTGATGGGCCTCGCAGTATTCCAGGTGGCGGGCCAGGATATGGGCGTACTTGCCCGCATCGGTGATGCCGGGGGCGGCGGTGGCCACATACCACCGCTGGGGCCATTCCTCCACCACGACCTGGCCGGGCGGGACGGCCAGGGCCTGCCGGGTCAGCTCCGCTTTCCGGCGGATCAGGGACCGCAGCCGCCGCAGCCGGGACAGCTTCTCGGTCAGGGCTTCCTCTTCCTCCTCCAGCAGCTCCAGCAGGGCCTCCGGGCTGCGCCGGTCCAGGTAGGCCTTGATGTCGGACAGGGGCATTCCCAGCTCCTTGAGGACGGAAATGACCTGAAATACCTCGATCTGCGCCGGGGCGTAGTAGCGGTAGCCGTTCTCCCCCCGGATGGCGGGAGAGAAGATGCCGGTTTCATCGTAGTGAAACAGGGTGTGCTTGGTGACGCCGCACAAGGCCGCAAACTCCCCGGTGGTAAAGCGCATCTCTGTTTGATCCATGGCGCAAACCTCCCTCTTGACTATCGGGTTACCCGATAGCTTATCATGATTTGTACTGCTTGTAAACGCTTACTGGAAATGGAGGGAACACGCCATGAAAAACCGGTTGGATCAGGACTTTACCCTGGGCGGACTGCTCCGCTTTGCCCTGCCCACCACCATCATGATGCTGGTGACCTCCCTGTACACCATTGTGGACGGGGTGCTCACCTCCCAGCTGGTGGGAGAGAATGCCCTGGCCGCCATCAACATCGCCTACCCCGCTGTCAGCATCGTGCTGGCGGTGGGTATCATGCTGGGCACCGGCGGCAGCGCCGTGGTGTCCCACCGGATGGGCACGGGGGACCTGGAGGGGGCCCGTCACACCTTCGGCTTTCTGGCCGTGACGGCGGTGTGCGCCGGGGTGTTCTTTGCCCTGCTGGCCGTCTTTGGAGCGGAGCCGCTGGCCCGCCTGCTGGGGGCCAGCGACCTGCTGTTGGATGACGCCGCCTGCTACCTGCGGATTCTGCTGATGTTCGCCCCCATGGCCATGCTCCAGCTGCTCTTTGAGAGCTTCTTTGTGGCGGCGGGCAAGCCCGGCCTGGGGCTGGGGCTCACCATCGCCGCAGGGGTCACCAACGGCGTACTGGATTGGCTGTACATGGGGCCGCTGCAAATGGGCATCGCCGGAGCTGCCGTAGCCACCGTCACCGGTTACTGTATCCCGGCGGTGTGCGGCGTGCTCTTTTTCCTCACCCGAAAGGAGGGGCTGCGCTTCTCCCGGCCCCAGCCCAACTGGCGGCTGCTGGGCAAGGCCTGCTTCAACGGCTCCTCTGAGATGGTGACCAACCTGTCCACCGCCGTCACCACCTTTTTCTTCAACGCCATTATGATGGAGCTGCTGGGGGAGCCGGGGGTGTCCGCCATCACCATCGTGCTCTACGCCCAGTTCCTGCTGGTGGCCCTGTTCCTGGGCTTCTCCATGGGCGTGGCCCCGGTGTTCAGCTTCAACCAGGGGGCGGAGCGGTATGACCGGCTGCGGGCCACCTTCCGCCACTGCGCCCGGTTCATCCTGTGCGCCGCCGTGGGTATTCTGACCGCCGCTCTCGTGCTGGCCCCGGTCATCGTTGGGGTGTTCTCCCCCGCCGGTACCCAGGTCAACGCCCTGGCCCTGGAGGGCTTCCACCTCTTTGCACCCACCTTTCTCTTTGCGGGGATCAATATTTTCGCCTCCGCCCTCTTCACCGCCCTGTCCGACGGGCGGACCTCCGCCCTCATCTCCTTCGCCCGCACCTTCGGCTTCCTGATGGCCGGGCTGCTCCTGCTGCCCCGGATCATCGGGGTCACCGGCGTATGGATCGCGGTGCCGGTGGCAGAGGCTGTCTCCTGCCTGCTGTCCATCGGTTTTCTGTGGCACCACCGGACCAAATTCGGCTACGGGGCCATTCCCGCATAACAAAAAGGGTCTGTTGCAAAATGTGCAGCTCGTACAAAGACCCGTCATTCCGAGAAAAACGGCCGCCCACCGGGCGGCCGTTTTTCGTGGGAATCCGCCCCTTTTGCCGGGGAAACGGATTGCCACGCCAGTGTGCGCACTGGCTCGCAATGACAGGTTTGTGCAAAACAGCTATTTTGCAACAGGCCCTTTGTTATGGGGTTCAGCGGTCCCACTTCTCGATGAGGGCACGCAGCTGGTCGGCAAACTTGCCCAGATCCTTGTTGGTGCCCCCCTTGTTGTGGGAGATGACCTCCATCAGCTTGCGGCCCACTTCCTCCAGCCGCTGGTAGGCGGGAGAGGCACCGGGGGTGGCTGCGGGCTTCTGCTCCGGCGGCAGGCCAGGAGCCAGCATCTTGTTGGACAGCAGGTCGTAGACCTCCTCATAGTTGGGGGCGTGGGCGGCCAGCCCCATCTGGCGCAGGGTGTTGGCGTAAATCTCAGTAACCTCCGCGTCGCCGTGGACCACAAAGACCTGCCGGGGCTTGGGGTTGAAGCTTTCGATCCACCGCAGCAGGCCGTCCTTGTCGGCGTGGGAGCTGAGGCCGTGGAAGTTGACGATTTTGGCCCGGACGGCGATCTCCTCGCCGAAGAGCTTTACCGACGTGACCCCGTTGATGAGCCGGCGGCCCAGGCTGCCCTCGGCCTGGAAGCCCACAAAGACAACGGTACACTCGGGCCGCCACAGGTTATGTTTCAGATGGTGCCGGATGCGGCCCGCGTCGCACATACCGGAAGCGGAGATGATGACCCGGGGGGTCTTGTCCTGATTAAGGGCCCGGGACTCCTCGCTGGATTCGGTGATGGTGAGGCCGGGGAACTGGAACAAGGCGCCCCCCTTCAGGGCGGCGATGGCCTCTTCGTCCAGATAGCCGTGGAGGTCGCCGGAGAAGATGCGGGTGGCCTCGCCCGCCAGGGGGGAGTCCACCACCACCTGGAAGTTGGGCACGCTCTTCACCAGCCCCTGCTCCTTCATCTCCCGCATGAAATAGAGCAGCTCCTGGGTGCGGCCCACGGCGAAGGATGGGATAATCACGTTGCCTCCCTTGCCCAGGGTCTCGTCAATGATGGCGGCCAGGTCGCCGGTGTAATCCGGGTTCTTGTCCATGTCGTGGAGCCGGTCGCCGTAGGTGGACTCGGTGAGGACGTAGTCGGCCTCCCTGATGTACTCCGGGTCCCTGATAATGGGCTGGTCCCGGTTGCCGATATCGCCGGAGAATACCACCTTCCGGGTCTCCTCCCCTTCGGTGAGCCACATCTCCACGCTGGCCGAGCCCAACAGGTGGCCCGCGTCCACAAAGCGCACCTTCACCCCGTCCTCGATCTGGAGGCGGGTGCCGTACTCACAGGTGACGATGTGCTTGATGGCGGCCTCGGCATCGGCCACGGTGTACAGGGGCTCCACCGGCTCGGCGCCGGCGCGCTTGCCCTTCTGGTTCTGCCACTGGGCGTCGCTCTCCTGGATGTGGGCCGAGTCCCGCAGCATAATGCTCAGCAGCTGCCCCGTGAGACGGGTGCAGTAGATGTTGCCTTCAAAGCCCTGCTTCACCAGCAGGGGGATGCGGCCGGAGTGGTCGATGTGGGCGTGGGTGACCACCACCGCATCGATGTACCCGGCATTGAAGTCCAGCTCCTGGTTGTCCCGCTCGTCCCTGCCCTGCTGCAGGCCGCAGTCCACCAGAATCTTCTTCCCGCCGCACTCCACACAGTGGCAGCTGCCGGTCACGGCACGGGCTGCGCCGAAAAAGGTCAGTTTCATGGGGCACCTCCTTGTGCATTTTCTACAAGGTTATTGTACTCCCAAAACCCGCCGGTGTAAATAGTGGAGTGACCGGGTCGGCCCGGGATGATTTCTTTCCTTTTTTGCCGGAATCCGGTATAATACGGGGGAAAGGGCGTGAGTCAATGGAGTTTTCCCAACTCAACTACTTCCGCACCGTGGCCCGCACGGGAAATATCTCCCAGGCGGCCCGGGAGCTGTTTGTCACCCAGCCCAACCTGAGCCGCTCCATTGCCCGGCTGGAGGGGGAGCTGGGGGTCCCCCTCTTTGAGCACCGGAAGGGCAAGGTGGTGCTCAACGAATATGGCCGGATCTTTCTCTCCGGGGTGGAGAACGCCTTCGGGGAGCTGAACGCCTGCATCCAGACGGTACAGCGGTTATATGAAAACAACCAGAATATCCTCTCTCTGGGCTGCTCCATCGACGGCTTTCTCCCCGACATCCTCCAGCCCTTCTCCCGGGCCCACCCGGAGATCGGCATCCGCCAGTACCAGGGGGACGCCTCCCGGCTGGCCCAGCAGCTGGTGGAGCGCACCCTCACCCTGGCGGTCACCCCCTACCCCCTCAACCACAATCTGCTCACCTTCCGCCTGCTGGGGGAGATGGACTACGGCCTGTTTGTCCACCGGGACCACCCCCTGGCAAAGGAAACCGTGGTGGAGCTAAAGGCGCTGGCCTGTCAGCCTCTGATCTGCGACGCCTCCCGGCTGGACGCCAAAACCCTCCGCTCCATCTGCCGGGCCCGGGGTTTTGAGCCCACCCTGGCCTACGAGGTGGAGAGCACCAGCCTGGTCTACCGTCTGCTGGAACAAAAGGCCGGGGTGGCCGTGATGCCGGTATCCCAGATGCTGCGGCTGCGGGCCCTCTTCCCCGACAGCCCTATTCTGGTCATTCCCCTGGAGGAGGGGGTCCCTCCCGCCAGCCTGGGGGTGTCCTACCACAAGGGTTATCCCCTCACCGACGCAGCCAACGCCTTCATCCAGTTTGCCACCGACTGGCTGGTGCAGGAGAAGGTGCGGATGGCCGCCGTAGGTATAACTTCAAAAGCATAATGCTGCGCCGCAAGGGGCATTTTGAAAGTCCCCTCTGTTCCGCTATACTAAGGGTATCACAGCGGAACAGAGGGGACTTTTTCTATACCTATTTTATATGACTCAGGTCTGTTCTGATTAACGGCGGCAGGGCCGCCCACAACATAGAAAGGATGAACAACCACATGAAACGTCTGGAAGGAAAAGTCGCTATCATCACCGGCGCCAACGCCGGCATCGGCAAGGCCACCGCGGCCCTCTTTGCCCGTGAGGGGGCCAACCTGGTGCTGGCCGCCCGCCGGCTGGACAAGCTGAAGGAGGTGGAGGAGTACGCCGCCGCTCTGGGAGTGAAGGCCATCTCGGTATCCACCGATGTCAGCGTAGCCGCCGACTGCCGCCGGCTGGTGGACACCTGCGTGGAGACCTTCGGCCGGGTGGATATCCTGGTGAACAACGCCGGTATCGACGACAAGAATATGTCCATCACCAACTGCGACGAGGAGCTGTGGAACAAGGTCATCGCCGTGGATCAGACCTCGGTGTACTACATGATGCGGGAGGCCCTGCGGTACATGGCCCCCGCCGGCTCCGGCTCCATTGTCAACATCTCCTCCATCGGCGCCACCCGCTCCAACGCCGGTGTGTCCTACACCGCCGCCAAGATGGCGGTCATTGGCATGACCAAGAATGTGGCCATCCAGTTCGCCGGCAAGGGCATCCGGGTCAACGCCGTCTGCCCCGGCCCCACCCAGACCGACATCTTTGATCCCGCCAATCTGGCCACCTTCGACAACGACTTCTGTCACCTGTGCGGCAAGCACTTTGACGGCTCCCTGCCCCGCACCCAGCCCGAGGATCAGGCCAACGCCATCCTCTTCTTCGCCAGCGACGAGTCCAAGGCCATCAACGGCGAGACCCTGGTGGTGGACTACGGCGCCACCATCTGATCCCAACTTCTCCTCACATAAAAGGCCCCGGCGGCAGACCGTTCTGGTCTGCCGCCGGGGCCTTTTGTGGTGGAATGTTCGGATAAAGCACAGTCAGTTCATGGGCACGACCCGGATGGCCACGGCCACGGGGGTGCTGCCGCTGTAGATATAGCCCACGGATACCATGGTCTGAATGTTGGGAAAGCTGCCCAGGTTGTATACGTCGTAGGTGTAGCCGTAGCTGATGCCGCCCTGGCTGTTGGAGAAGCGGAAGCCATGGCCCTCCAGCATGGTGATATACAGATCCATGACGCTGTTCCGGTTGCCGGACCCGCCGGGGATGTTGCTCAGGTTATACACATACATGGTGGTATCCCCGTCGGGGTCCTCCTGCATGGTGGGCACGCCAAACATGGCGCCGAAATCGGGCACATTGGGATACTTGCTGTAGGTGGCGTCCAGATCCATGTCGCCGGTATTGCCGCCGGAGCTGCTGCCCCCGGAGGAGGACTGCTGATCGTCCTCGTCACCGTCGTCCCAGTCGCTGCCGCCATTGTCCCAGCCGCCGCTGGCGCCGCCGCCCAGGGTGATGGTGTAGCTGCCCCGGTCGCCCAGGTCGTCAATGATGCGGAAGTCGCCTCCCACGGTGGTGACGGTGGAGGGGGTGGGACCGCTGTACTCTCTCACCGACACCTTGACGTAGCCGGTGGAGTGGGCCAGGACGGGGTCGGACATGGTGGTGCGGTTGTAGCTTCTGCCGTCGATGACCACGGTGTCGTTCTGGATCAGCACGGTGATGTCGCTCTTGTTGCGGACCAGCAGGTAGACCTCGATCTCGCTGCCGTCGTCAGAGTAGGGGTATTTCTGGGTCTTGCCGTAGTAGAATTCCACATTTTCGTCGCTGTACAGCTTCTCCTTGCCGCTGACGGCAGGGATGGTGTCGTCGGTCTTGCCGGTGTACAGGTTGGTGGCGTCAAAGCGGGCATAGGTGGTCTTGGAGCCGCTGCCCACGCCGCCCAGGATCACCCGGAACTGTCCGCCCACGGTCTGGACGCTGTTCAGGTTCACCAGGGAGGAGTCGTAGTTGTTAATGGTGACCGTGACGGTGCCGGTGGAGTTGGCGGACACGTCGTCGCTCATGACCAGGTCGTTGAAGGTGTAGCCGTTGAGGCTCACCGCGTCGGCCTGGACGGTGATGGTGCTCCCCGTCTTGTTGGTCACATTCAGATAGAGCTCGGCCTCGCCGGCGTCATATCTGCTCTTCTGAACCTTGGAGAACTTGATGCTGACATTGGAGTCCTCATAGAGGGGCTGGGTGGACAGGGCCCGCTTGGACACGGTGACGGTGCAGGTGGCCTTGACGCCGCTGGAGGCGGCGGCGGTGATGACGGCGGTGCCGGGGGCCACGGCGGTGACGGTACCGTCGGCGGCCACGGTGGCCACATTCTTGTTGGAGCTGGTCCAGGTCAGAGCCTCAGTGGAGTTGGCAGGGGTGACGGAGGCGGTGAGCTTGCCGCTCTCGCCCTGCTGAATGGCCAGGGTGGCCTTATCCAGGGTGATGGCGGTAACGGTTACCGGCTTCTCCTCCAGGGTCACCTGGCGGCGCTGGCCGGGCAGAGCCATGCGGGAGATGATGGTGGCTACCGATGCCCGGTCGATGGGCGTCTCGGGCAGGAAGGTGCCGTACTTGTCGCTGCCGGTGAGGATGCCCGCCCGGTAAAGGGTGTAGATATCCTCATAGTTGGCGGACCCGGCGGCCAGGTCGGGGATGTCCCCGTTCTCGATGGTGTTGATGGCCTCCAGTTCCTCGGCGGGCAGGGCCTTCACCAGGATGCCGGCAAACTGGCGGCGGGTGGCGTTGGCGTTGTAGTCGGTGAACTGGCCGGCGGTGATGATGCCGTTCTCAACGGCGTAGTCCACATATACCTGGTACCAGGGTTCCCCCTGCTGGAAGCCGGCCTTGCCGGTGTGGTAGATGCTGTGCAGGCGGCAGGCCAGAGCCAGGGTGGAGCTGATGGTCAGGTTTTGGGTGGGAGAGAAGGTGTTGCCGCTGCTTCCCTTCACCAGGTCCAGCTCGTAGGCCTTCTGCACGCTCTCGGCGTACCAGCTGGAAGTAGCCACGTCGGTAAATTTCCCGGCGGGATAGTCATTGACCTTTTTGAAGTGGTCCATGTTGTCTGCCGCCAGGGCCGCCGGCATCAGGCCCACCATAAGGGCAAGGGCCATCAGCAGGCTCAGCAGTTTGCGTTTCATCTCAGTTCCTCCTTGTCATTGACTTGCGGGCTTGTCATCCCAGAGTGGCAACAATCTCCTGTATGGCGGCGATCCGCCTCTCAGCTTTGTCCATGGACGCGCAGCCCTGATCAAAATAGAGACTCCAGGTATATTTGTTGATCTTGTTCTGGTGCCCGCTGCACTCATTCCACAGGTCATCCCGGGTCACTTTGATCAGCTCCTGAAGGCTGGTGTATCCGTCATAGGAGATGGGAATGGCATCCACATTCTTCAGCACATCCCGGGCCAGATCCAAAAACCCCACAGCCGTCACACCATTGGTCATGATTAAAAGGGTAGATGTGGGACCTACCAGATTGGGCATGGAAGAGTCCTCCACGATCTTGGCCGATCTCTGTCCGCCGGCAATGGCCTCACCGGCTTTGTCGATGTCATTCTTCAGGCTGCTCAGCTGTCCGGGGGTGAGCGTCGGGGTGCCGGGGGTGGGCTCCGGCTCCTTCTCCTCCAGGGTCAGCTGCTTGCGCTGGCCAGGCAGAGCCATACGGGAAACGATGGTGGCTACCGATGCCCGGTCAATGGGCGTCTCCGGCTGGAAGGTGCCGTACTTGTCGCTGCCGGTGAGGATGCCCGCCCCGTACAGGAAATAGATAAGCGCCCCGTAGGAGGAGCCAATATCCACATCGGGGATGTCCCCCGGCTCAATCTGGTTGATGACCTTCAGCGCGTCAGAGGGCAGAGACTTAGCCAGGATGCCGGCGAACTGGCGGCGGGTGGCGGTGGCGTTATAATCGGTAAACTCGTCACTGGCGATGATATCGTTTGAGATGGCGTAGTCCACATACACCTGGTACCAGGGCTCCCCCTGCTGGAAGTCGGCCTTGCCGGTGTGGTAGATGCTGTGCAGGCGGCAGGCCAGCGCCAGGGCGGAGCCGATGGTGATGTTCTGAGTAGGAGAGAAGGTGGTGGCGCTGCTCCCCTTCACCAGGTCCAGCTCGTAGGCGTCCTTTACGCTGCCAGCATACCAGCTGTCGGCGGCCACATCGGTAAAGGTCCCGGCGGTGTAAGTATTGACCTTCTGAAAGTTATCCAGGCTCTCCGCCGCCAGGGCCGCCCCGGGCAGCAGGGACACAGACAGCGCCAGGGCCAGCGCCCCGGCGCAGATCTTTTTTCCAATGAATCTCATGTGCTTTGCTCCTCTCATTTGGTGGACCGCATCAATACAGGGTCTTTTCATTTTCGGCAAACAGCTTGTCGTTGATCTCTCCCAACTCCATGTGATGTACGATGCCGAAACTGATGATGGCATCCCGCTTCAGCCGGGGATAGAGGGGGGCGTAGCCGGCCTGCTTAAGCAGCCGCTGGGCCTCCTCCAGGGTGGTCTCCAGGCCCACGCACAGGCAGAGCAGCCGGTCCCGGGAGGGATTGCGCCGGCCGGCAAATACCTGGTGGAGATAGACCTCGCTCATCCCCGCCCTCCGGGCCAGGGCCGCCTTGGAAAAGCTCTTCTTTTCATACAGCTCCGCCAGCAGCTCCGCAACGCTCTGGTTGGCAAAGAACGGCTGATTGTCGTGGAGATAAGAGTCAATGTTGGCCTCGCTCATCAGATCATGGCTCAGATCGCCCGTGGTCTTATTTTCCAATCCTATCACTCCCTTTACTTTCAAATGGAAATCGTTTATACTAAATTTACAACAATTTGTACCTGGATACAATATGCCCACTGCATAGTGTACAAGGTTTTTCAGGGGTGATTTCTATTTATACCTGGCTGTCAAATGCGCTTCAGGAAGAGTATGAGCTGGTCCAGATCTTAAAGGAAAGCCCCCGGGGCAGCGTACAGCTCATCCGGCACAACGCCACCGGCAGGCGTCTGATCCTGCGCCGTTTCACCGGCAATCCGGAAGTCTACCGAAAGCTGCTGGACTACACCTGCCCCAACCTGCCCACCGTGTACGAGGTGGCTGTAGAGGGAAGCAAGGTCCTGACGCTGGAGGAATTTGTGGAGGGCGACACCATGGGCTTCCTGCTGCAGGAGGCCCTCTTTTCACCGGAGGAGACCCGAAAGATCGTCCGGCAGGTGTGCAAGGCCCTGTGGGTCCTCCACTCCATCGGCGCCGTCCACCGGGATGTGAAGCCGGAAAACATCATCCTCCGGGGCGATGAGGCGGTGCTCATCGACTTCGACGCCGCCCGTTTACATAAGCCGGAGCATGACAATGACACCCAGATTCTGGGCACCACCGGCTTTGCCGCCCCGGAGCAGTACGGTCTGTCCCAGTCGGACATCCGCACCGACATCTACTCCCTGGGGGTGCTCATCAACGTGATGCTCACCGGAGAGCATCCCTCCAAGAAGCTGGCGGGGGGCAAAATGGGCCGTATTGTGGACCGGTGTACCCACGTCAACCCCCAGCACCGCTACCGCAATGTGCTGCGGCTGATGGAGGTCCTGTGACATGACCGGCGGGACCAGGCCCTGCCCTGTCTGCGGCGCCACCCTCCCCAGCGAGGCCTCCTTCTGTCCCTACTGCATGGAAGCTCTCCGCCCCCGGCGGGAGGCGAAGGCACCGGTCCGCCGGTGGCTCCGGCCACTGAGGCGGGTCCTTTTTCTGCTGGCGCTGGCCACCTTGGCTGCGGCGGTCTGTTTGCTCTATGACGCCGTTACCCCCGACACATACGACGCCTGGGGGGAGCTGACCTACCGTCTGAACGGCAACGATTACCATTTAGCGGCCACCTTCCGTAACGACAGCGCCCCGGAGCCGGAATACACCGTGCAGACCATCGAAGACTGGGATTATGACCGGGCCGCCAAGCTCTTTGTGACCCATGTGGACACCGGCGCCGACGCCGGGCAGGTCTTCCGCCAGCAGGTCGAGACTATCCAGGTCCAGGTGGTCCAGCCCCAGGACAACCCCTCCCCCATCACCTGGCAGCAGCCCACCTATCAGGGCGATCCCGCCGCCGAGGGGATGGCCCTCTCGCCGCTCTATTTTGACGGTCAGAGCCGGGGGGAGGCAGAGGTTCGGTGGGACATCCGCATGAAAAACGGGGACACCATCCTTCTGCGGCACAAGATGGTGATCGAGCCGGTGGATGTAGTGGACTACACCCCGGAGGAGTACGACATGGACACCATTGAGGATCTCCAGGCCCTGGTAGATCAGATCCAGGCGGAGGTCCCCCTGCCCACGGTGGTGCGGCTCAACCTGCCTCCCGTCCACTACGAGGGGGGCCTTATCATCACCGGGCGGCCCATCAACCTGTACGGCGCCGAGGATGACAAAAAGATGCGCACCGCCTTTCTGGGCCCGGTGACGGTGGACGTGGACCGGGGCCCCCAGTGCTTCATTCAGAACATCGACTTCCGGGGCAGCGGCTCGGGCACCGGCCTCACCGTGGAGGCCGACGGCCGGGTGCAGGACTGCCTCTTCACCGGCTGGGACACCGGCCTGCTGGTGGGCGGAGACGACTGGGCCGACCCCACCGGGTGCTGGTTTGAGGACAACGGCGTGGGCTTCCGCTTTGACAGCGTGGGGGACTACGTCAACGGCAATATGCTGGAGGGCAACACCTTCCGGAACAACGGCACCGCCGTGGAGCTGCTCCGGGTACCCGGAGCCAAGATCCTCTACTTCAACGGCTGCGCCTTCTCCGGCAACGGCCTGAACCTCTCCAACCCCGCCGACCACCCCACCGACCTCACCCGGGCCACCTTTGACTGAGGGAGGCGAGTGCTATGAATTTACGCTGCCCTCACTGCGGCACGCCCCTTCCAGCGGAAGCCTCCTTCTGCCCCCACTGCGCCCAAAACCTCCGCACCCGACATGAGGTGGATACACCCGTCCGCTGGTGGCTGAAACCGCTGCGGCGGGCTCTCCTGCTGCTGATGCTGGCCGCCCTTGGCTGGGGAGGCTGGCTGGCGTCCGACGCCCTTGCCCCGGACGTATATAGGGCCTGGGGGGAGCTGACCTATACCCTGAATGGCAGCGACTACCACCTGTTCCTTACCTGCCGCACCGACATAGTCCCCGAGGCGGCCCACACCATGCAGGTGGAGGAGGGCGGGGTCTACGACCGGGTCTCCCGGCTGTTTGTCGCCCATGTTGACTCCGGCGAAGACGCAGGACGGGCCTTCCTCAACCAGACGTCTGAGGTTCAGGTCCGGGTGATCCAGCCGCCGGACAGCCCTTCCCCGGTGGTCTGCTCCCTGCCCATAGACCCCAATGACCCCTATGACGGCCTGGCCCTGACCACCCTGGATTTTACCGGCCGCAGTCAGGGGCCGGTGGAGGTAGAGTGGACCATCACCATGAAAAACGGGGACACCATCTTCCTCCGCCAGAAGATCGACTTCCAGAGGGTGGACACCGCCCACTACTACCCGGAGGACTACCCCATGGACACCATTGAGGACCTCCAGGCCCTGGTGGATCAGATTCAGGCGGAGGTCCCCCTGCCCACGGTGGTGCGGATCCACCTGCCGCCGGTGACCTATGAGGGAGGCCTCACCATTGACCGGCGGGGGATCAACCTCTCCGGCTCCACCGACGGGCAGGGCCGGCGCACCACCTTCTTAGGGCCGGTGGTGCTTGCGCCGGAGGAGGACCCTCTGTGCGACATCGAACACATCGACTTTGTGGGGAACAGCACCGGCACCGGCCTCACCGTGGCCGCCCAGTACCGGGTGCTGGACTGCTCCTTCACCGGCTGGGAGATCGGCCTGCTGGTGGGCGGGGAGGCCTGGGCCAACCCAAAAGACTGCCTCTTTACCGACAACGACATCGGCTTCCGCTTCGACAGCGGCGGAACTTACTGCAATTACACTGACTTTACCAACAACACCTTCCGGAACAACACGGTGGCGGTGGACCTTTTGCGGGTGCCCGGCCTCAGGACCATTGACTTTAAGTTCTGCCTGTTTGACAGCAACGTGGCGACCATCCTCAACCCCAACAACCATGCCATTGATACCGGAGGCGCTACCTTTACATGAAAGGGATGATCCCTATGGAACACAAATGCCCCCACTGCGGCGCATCTCTCCCGGAGAATGCCTCCTTCTGCCCCCACTGCGCCCAGAGCATCCGCACCCGGGAGGCGGCCCCCGTCCCCACCCATATGTGGCGGAAGGGTCTGAAATGGGTGCTGGCTCTGGCCATCGTGGCGGCGGCCGCCCTGGTGGGCTGGGCGCTGCTCCATGAGCATCCCACCGGTCTCCCCGCCGGGGAGACCACACCGGTGGTCTTTCAGGAGGACGAGGACGGCATGGTGACGGCCACTCCCGAATATCTGGAGGAGTTCTTCCCCACCCTCACCTGCATCGACTTCCGCACCACCATCAAGACCAGCGACAACATCGACGACTATCTGGTGGACAGCTTCCAGATGGCCACTCTGGTGTCCTCCCGGGGCGCCCAGAACGCCGTGGGGGAACGGGGGATGTACAACGCCGGCAGCGACTCCAATAATCGGGTGGCTCTGATGATCTTTGACGACAACACCCACCTGATGGGCTATTTCATCGGCTCCCCCACCAACCTGGGGGGCGGCAAGTGGCAGATGGATGTGGTACACTGCGACTACGACTTCACTCCCCTCTACGAGGAGGAACTGGCCGCCTTTGAGGGCAGCTGGGAGGACGATTTCTCCACCTACATTCCGCCGGAGGAGATCCCCTCCTCCGGGGCGGTGTGGTTCCTGAAGGGCTACAACACCGGCCGGGGCCCGGTGCTTCGGGAGGACGACGCCCAGATCTACGCTCTGTGGCACACCCTCCACGGCCCGGAGCTGGAGCGCCAGTGCCGGGAGATTGAGCGGCTGGAGGAGTCCCTGCCCCGTGAGGACCGGTGGATGTGCTACCTGCTGCTGGACGCGGACTATGACCTGCTGGGCTACACCATGCTGGATTACCAGGGGAACGGAGGATAGGAGATGGAACACAAATGCCCCCACTGCGGCGCGCCTTTGCGGTCGGAGTCCTCCTTCTGCCCCCACTGCGCCCAGGATATCCACCCCCGGAAAGCGGCCAAAACCGCCACGCCTCTGCTGAAAAAGCTGCTGCTTGGGCTGCTGGCTCTGGCGGTGCTGGCCGCCGTGGGGTTGGGGCTGTGGCTGGCCTTCGCCCCCAGGACCTACGACGGCTATGGAGAGGTCCACTACGGGGACTGGCAGCTCCTGCTCACCCAGCACACGGACCGCTACACCCCCGTGCCGGAGATGACCATTCCGGGGGAGCCGGAGGGCCAGTATCGGGTGCCCTCCCGGCTGTTTATCAACGACAGCACCGGCAACGATGTCTCCGACGCCTTCCTGGCAGAGGTGGAGGAGGTCAGCGCGGCCTTCATCGGTCAGGAGGACAGCCCCTCCCCCTTCCAATGCTCCCAGCCCGCCTACAACGAGGGGGCGCCTGAGTGCCCCCTCATCTCCCTCATCGACTTCACCGGGGAGAGCGGCGCAGCGGAGCTGGTGTGGACCTTCCAAATGAAAAACGGAGACACCATTTACCTCCGGCAGACCTATGAGGTGGTTCCCATCCCGGTATATGACTACCACCCGGAGGACTACCCCATGGACACGGCGGAGGAACTCCAGGCCCTCATCGACACCATTGGCGACCAGGTGGACGACCCAGTGGCGGTGATCAACCTCCACCTGCCCCCGGTGACCTATGAGGGTGGGATCACCATCCGGGACCGGAGCCTGAACCTGTACGGCTCCGCCGACGAAGGCGGAAACCGCACCACCTTCACCGGCCCCGTCCAGGTGGTGGCCCCCGACGGCGAGATTGCCTATCTCCAGGACATCGATTTTGTGGGGAGGGGCAGCGGCACCGGTCTCTCCGGCTCCGCTCCCTTCCGGGCCACCAACTGCACCTTCACCGGCTGGGACACCGGGGTTTATGCCTACGGCACCAGCTGGGTCAACGTCATCGGCTGCACCTTCCAAAGCAACGGCATCGGCTTCCACTTCGACAGCACGGGAGACTACGCCAACCACTCCATGTACAACGACAACCGCTTTTTTGGCAACGATGTGGCGGTGCGGCTGGACAACGTACCCACCGACATAACCCTCAACTTCCAGGGCTCCATCTTCCGGGCCAACGCCCAAAGCATCCTCAACCTCTGCGACCAACCCCTGGATCTGTCCCAGGCCACCTTTGAGTAAAGGAGAATCCCACCATGGAACACAAATGCCCCCACTGCGGCGCGGACCTGCCGGAAAACGCCGCCTTCTGTCCCCACTGTGCCAAGGATATCCACCCCCGTAAGCAGGCAAAAACCGCCAACCCCCTGCTGAAAAAGCTGCTGGTGGGCCTGCTGATCCTGGCGGTGGCCGCCGCCATTGGCGGAGCAGTCTGGTACTTCAACCGGCCCTATGAGCCCCAGGAATTTGACGCCCTGGGAGAGGTGTACTACGAGAGCGGGGACAAGACCTACCAGCTGCTGGTGGCCTGGCCCAACGACCGCTGCGCTCCCGCCCCCGACATCTACCAGCAGGGCTCCCCCGATGAGCAGTACCGCTGGCCCTCCCGGTGGTACGTCAACGACGCCGCCACCGGCGCCGACGCCTGGGCGGAGTTTGAGCCTCTGGTGGAGCAGGTCACGGTGGAGGTGGTCCCCGACGAGAATGCCGCCGATACCCTCACCGCCGGGGAGCCCCGTCATGACGAGGACTACTCCCCCGACGCCGCCATGATCTGCTCCCTGGACTTTACGGGCAATTCCGGGGAGTCCCAGATCGTCTGGACCGTTCAGATGAAAAACGGGGACGTGATCCGGGTCCGCCAGAACATCCACGTCACCGCCATTATCACCCACGAGTATCACTGGGAGGACACCCCCATGGACACCGTGGAGGACCTCCAGGCCCTGCTGGATCAGACCGCCCAGGAGATCGCCCCCTCCGACCTGGTGTACATCTATCTGCCCCCGGTGACCTATGAGGGAGATCTGAATCTGAGCCGCTCCTATGAGTTCTACGGCTGCACCGACCAGGGGGCGGACCGCACCACCCTCAAGGGTTCCATAACCATGGACGGCAGCGCCAGCTTCTACTGGATCAACTACTTCTACGACATGGATTTCGTGGGGGACGGCGCCGATACCGGCATCATCGCCCCCGTCAAGGCCTGGGCCACCGGCTGCTCCTTTACCGGCTACAAGACCGGCTTCCAGTCCCAGGGGGAGGCCTGGATCAACGCCACCGAGTGTACCTTCATGGAGAACGAGGTGGGCCTCCACTTCAACGCCACCGGCCAGTCCGCCTCGGACAGCCGCTACCACGACAACCAGTTTGTGAACAACGGCACCGCCGTGCTGTTGGAGAACGTGCCCACCGACATCACCCTGGACTTTGCAGGCACCGTGTTTTCCGGCAACGACACCGACGTGGACAACCAGTGTGACCATCCCATTGATTTGTCCAACGCCATCCTTGATCCGGAAGGGTAACCCATATTGATAGACACACAGCCAAACCGACTGATTGCCATCTGGACGAACAAGGGCCTGCTGTCTGCGTATCGCAGACAGCAGGCCCTTTCCTTATCGGTGGGTTTCTGCATTGCAATGGAAAAAGGGCAATGCTATAATAATATACAAAATATCCAGCATTTTTATAGAACGATCATTTGAAGAAACTGGGAGCGTGGACCGGGTGAGCTTTGAACAGGTATATCGCGAATATTATCTCAAAGTATTCCGCTATATAAAACAGCATACGCTATCCCGCCAGGACGCAGAAGATCTGACCCAGGAGGTCTTTGTGGCTTGCTACCGGAATTTTGACAGCTTTGACCCCCAAAAGGCCTCTGTGGGGACCTGGGTCTATGTCATCATGAAAAACCGCCTGAAAAACTACTACCGGGACAAGAAGGAGTTCCTGTCCCTGGACGATGAGAATATCCCGGAACTGCCCGGGGACACCTCTGTGGCCCAGGCCATCCTGCTGGAGGAGGAGCGGCGGGCCCTGTCCTCTGCCATGAACATTCTGTCTGAGCGTGAACGCACCATCATTGCAGAACGGTATTTCCATAAAAAGACCTCGGGGGAGATTGCCGGTATCCTGAAGATGACGGACGTCAATGTCCGGGTGACCCTCAAGCGGGCCCTGGAGAAGATCCGGAAGTACTTTGAATCCCAAGGACTGTGAGGTGCATGATCCCATGACAAGCGTATTTCGCAAAACCGCGTTGGAGCGGCTCAGCTCCCCCGACCGGCTGGATGGTATGCTCAAGCTCACAAGCCCCATGTCCTGGCTGGGCATTGCCGCGGCGGCCGTCCTTGCGGCCAGCGTGGTCATCTGGTCTTTTGTGGGGCGCATCCCCACAACGGTGGATACATACGGCTTTCTGACCTATGACTACGGCGTCAATTCCCTGTACAATACAGCGGCCGGAGAGGTGTCCTCCCTGCTGGTGCACAGCGGCGACTGTGTAGAGGCGGGAACGCCGGTGGCGGAGATCCTGACTTCCACCGGACAGACCGTTGTGGTACCTGCGGACCAGTCCGGCATGATCCGGGAGGATCTGGTGGCGCCCGGAGAGTATGTGATGCCCAATCAGGCCCTGTTCCGCATCTCTCCGGACAGTGACAGCGGGCTGTCGGTGGTCTGCTATGTGAGTCAGGAAACCGCCCTTCAGCTGGAACCCGGCATGGAGGCGGTGATCTATCTGGACGGCGTGGGGGATGCCTGCGGCTGGATGGAAGGCCAGGTGGCCTGTGTGGACCGGGTCCACACCACCGCCGAGTCCATGGCCGCCGTGGTGGGAAACGACGCCCAGACCATCGAAATGCTGATGAGCGCTGGGCCTGTGGTGGCGGTGACCTGTACCCTTCGGGAGGACAGCACCACCGCCAGCGGATATTATTTTTCCGGCGCCGCCGGGGCTGAGCAGGTCCTGTACGGAGGCTCCTCCGCCTCGGTGCAGATCACGCTGGGACAGAGCGCCCCTATCGCCTGGGTCTTTCCCATGTTTGGAGGGGAGGCCTCATGAGCAGATTATACTGCAAAACCCCCACCATCTTTCAAATGGAAGGAACGGAGTGCGGCGCCGCCTCTCTGGCCATGATCTGTGCCTATTGGGGCAAATATGTGCCGCTGGAGCAGATGCGGGTGGAGACGGGCGTATCCCGGGACGGCTGCAACGCCCGCAACATCATGTACGCCGCCCGCAAATTCGGGCTGGAATGCCACGGCTACCGCAAGGAGCCGGAAGCTTTGAAGCAGCTGGAGATGCCCTGTCTGATTCACTGGAACTTCAACCATTTTGTGGTGCTGGAGGGCTTTAAGGGGTCCTTTGTCTACCTCAACGACCCGGCCCTGGGCCGGCGCAAGCTGACCATGGAGGACCTGGACGAGGGGTTTACCGGCGTGGTGCTCACCTTCCACCCCACCCCCCAGTTTGAAAAGGCCAAACGGGAAAACACTCTGTTTCCTCTGATTAAACAGCGCATCCGGGGGCAGAAGGGCGCTCTGGCCCAGATGCTGTGTCTGGGTCTGCTGATGATCCTCCCCGGTCTCATCCTACCCGTCTTTTCCCAGGTGTTTCTGGACCGGGTCCTGGGGGCGGGCGCCGTCCCCTGGTTTTACCAGTTCATCGGCTTTCTCATCCTGACCCTCCTGTTCCGGATTCTGTTGGAGGCATACAGCGCCAGGCTCCTGTTGAAGATGCAGAACAAACTGACGCTGCTGTCCTCCCGGGAATTGCTGGAGCACCTGTTCCGCCTCCCTGTAGGCTTCTTTGCCCAGCGCTCCCCCGGCGACCTTTTGGGCCGGGTGGGAAATAACGACAACGTCAACAACTTCATCGCCGGCGATCTGGCAAACATTTTTCTGGACATTTTCGTGGCTGCCTTTTATCTGGTGCTGCTGCTTTTCTACAACCCCCTGATGACCGCCATCGGACTGGTGGGGATTCTGTTCAATGTTGTGATCGCCAGAATCACCGCCAGCCGGATTTCCAACCGGGTGCAGAAGCTGCAGCAGGACAGCGGCAAACTGACCGGCGTGGTGTGCGCCGGTCTCAGCGTTACCTCTACCCTGAAAGCGTCGGGCGCGGAGAGCGCCTACAGCTCCCGTGTCCTGGGCTACCAGGCCAAGGCGGCCTCCACAGAGCAGGCCATCAGCCAGACCCAGTCCGTGACAGGGGCGCTGCCCGGAATGGTGGACAACCTGATCGATATTCTGCTTTTGCTGGTGGGCGCAGTCTTTGTGGTCCAGGGTCATATGACCCTGGGTATGCTGTCGGCGTTTACCTCCCTGTTTGCCTCCTTCTCCGCGCCTGTGGAGACGCTGGTGGCCTTTATTCGGCAGATTCAGACGCTGAAAGCCGATATTGCCCGGGTAGACGACATCCTGCGCCATCCGGTGGATGAGAAATTCCAGGAAACCACGGTGCAGAAATTTTCTCAGGCCAAGCTCTCCGGCCGGGTGGCCCTGGAGGAGGTCTCCTTTGGGTACAGCCATCTGGCCAAACCCCTGGTCACCGGCTTTTCCTTTTCTCTGGAGCCCGGCTGTTCGGTGGCCCTGGTGGGCGGCTCTGGCTGCGGAAAATCCACCATTGCCAAAATCGTCAGCGGGCTGTATCGCCCCTGGGCAGGCAGGGTCCTGCTGGACGGAGTCCCGCTGGAAGAGATCCCGTCGGACGTGCTCCATGCCAGCGTGTCCACCGTAAGCCAGAATATTACCCTCTTTTCCGGTACCATCCGGGACAATCTGACCATGTGGAATCACGCCGTTCTGGAGCGGGACATGATTAACGCCGCAAAGGACGCCTGCATCCACGAATTGATTACCCAAAAGCCGGGCGCATATGAGTTCAGGCTCACCGAGGGAGGAAGCAACCTCTCCGGCGGACAGCGTCAGCGCCTGGAAATTGCCCGTGCCCTGGCGACCAACCCCACTGTGCTCATCATGGATGAAGCCACCAGCGCCCTGGACCCCATCACCGAAAAACAGATCATTGAGAACATCAAGCGCCGCGGGTGTACCTGCATCATTGTGGCCCACCGGCTCAGCGCCGTACGCAACAGCGATGAGATCCTGGTGATGGATGGCGGCAGCATTGTGGAGCGGGGTTCCCATACTCAGCTGGCGGCTCTGGACGGACTCTACTGCCGGTTCATGTCAATGAACTGAAAGGAGGCTGCATCATGCAGACGGAAACCGCCAATCTCATTGGGTTGACCGGCGGCGCATATTACATCACCGAAACTCCCACAGACGCATACCGGGTGCTGTCAGGCCGCGTCCACATCTATGTGGTGCCCTGGACAGAGGGCCAGCCGGGACGCCGCTCCCTGATCTGCACCGCAGAACAAAATACCATTTTTCCCGCCTTTTCTCACACGGACGCCGAGGGCGGCCTGTGGCGCTTTCTGGTAACACCGGCGGAGGAGCACGCCCAGCTGGAGCGTCTGGAGGGGCTCTCCACCGGACCCCTGCAAAAAAAATTCCTGGGCAGAGCGGGGATCGAGAACCCCGGCCAGGAGACTTACGGCAATCTGCTGGTGGACCGCTACCGCCTGAACCTGGTGCAGGAGGACGGCTACCTGATCCGCACGGACAAGGAAAAAGAGGATGTGCGGGCCCGCACCGATGAGATGATCGCCTCCTTCTTTTCCAAGGAAAAGGACATACCCAGGGAAAACGGGGAGCACCCGGTCTATCAGGTCATGGCAGAGCTGTGCCACCGTATGCGCATCCCTATCGCCCCCTACGAAAAGATCACAGCCTGCTGCCGGCAGGAGATCTCCGTGGAGGAAGTGGCCCGCATTTCTCACATTCCCTGCCGGAAGATTCTGCTGGAGGAAAACTGGCATAAGGCGGACGCCGGGCCCATTATGGTACAATTTGGCCGGGAAAAGGAACCGGCCGCCTGTATTCCCAGAGGGCGGGGCAAGTATCTGCTCTGCCGCAGCGGGGAAAAGGCGGTCCCTCTGACCAGAGCGCTGGCGGAGCAGTGCGACCCCCAGGCCTATGTCATCTACCGCCCCTTCCCCCTTCAGGGAATGACGGCAAAGAACCTGGCGGCCTACTGCTGGTCCTGCCTGTCCCGGGCCGATCTGGCGGTTATCATCGGGCTGACCATCCTGTCCGCGCTTATCGGCCTGCTGATCCCCACCTTGAATCAGATGCTCTACGACCGCTTCATTCCCTCCGGACAGATGGGAATGGTGTTTCAGATTTGCTGTCTGGTCGGCGCGTTTATGGTGGGCAATCTGCTCTTTTCCGTGGTAAAAAGTCTGGCCACCTTCCGTTTGGACAGCCGGATCCAGTACGATGTGCAAAACGCGGTCTACCACCGGATCTTTGAATTGCCGGAAAACTTCTTCCGCAACTACGAGAGCGCCGATCTGGCCCAGCGGGTTATGGAACTGGGCAGCCTGGTCAGCTCTGTGTCCGGAATGCTGTTGGGGCTGGGACTCAGCCTGATCTCCGCCCTGTTCTATGGCATACGGATGTTTACCTATTCTCCCCAGCTCTCTCTGGTGTCCCTGTCGGTCACGCTGCTGTTCTCCTTGATCAGCTATCTTCTGGCGCGCCGCCGTATGGTCTATCAGGCCCAGGTCATGGAGATGGACGGAAAGAGCAGCTCTCTCCTGTTCCAGTTTTTGCTGGGGATAGAGAAGATCAGAACCGCCGGCGTGGAGGAGCGGACCATTTTTGAATATATGCGCGCTTTTATGGAGCAGCGCCGGCTGGAAACACGGCTGGGCCGGCTGTCCAACCTCAGCGCTCTGCTCTCCTCCGCCAGCAGCGGGATCTTTCTGGTATTGATCTATTGGATCGCGGCCCAGTCCGCTTCCATCACCATGGGCAGCTTCGTCGGTTTTAACTCGGCCTTCGGCATGGTCTCCGGCGCCATCAGCAGCCTGTTCAGCGCGCTGATCTCCTATCAGCTGCTGAAACCCACCTACCGGCGGGTGAAGGCCATTCTGGAGACGGTCCCCGAAGGGGGCGGCCACAAGCGTCTGCCCGGCCAGCTCACCGGCAGCATCGACCTGGATCACGTGGCCTTCTCCTACGACCCGGAAACCCCGCCTGTGTTTCGGGACCTCTCCCTTCACATCCGGCCCGGCGAATATGTGGGGATCGTGGGCGCTTCCGGCTGCGGAAAATCCACCCTGCTCAAGCTTCTGCTGGGATTTGAGAAGGCCACCTCAGGCCGGATCTACTATGACGACCAGGATATGGACGAGCTGGACCTGCAGGAGCTGAGAAAACACTTCGGCGTGGTGCTGCAGGACGGCGAGCTCATCTCAGGGAGCATCTTTGAGAACATCACCCTCACCGCCCCCAACGCCGGACGAACCCGGGTGGAGCAGGTGGTGGAGGCGGTAGGCCTGGCCAGAGATATCCAGGAGATGCCCATGGGGCTGGAGACCATGGTCAGCGAACACTGCAACACCATCTCCGGCGGCCAGAAGCAGCGCATTCTCATTGCCAGGGCCATCATCAACAGGCCCAACATTCTCTTCTTTGACGAGGCCACCAGCGCACTGGATAACCTGACCCAGGCCCAGGTGTGCAAAGCGCTGGAGGAAATGGGCAGCACCCGGGTGGTCATCGCCCACCGGCTCAGCACCATACAGAGCTGTGACCGCATTCTGGTGATGGACCATGGAGATATTGTGGAAGAGGGAAATTACGAACAGCTCATGGCCCTGGGCGGACTCTTCCATGAGCTGGCCAGCCGCCAGATCCTGTAAGGATTCGCATTCCTTGTAACAAGTCCGGTTTTGGCGTGTATATCAGTTTAGAATAACCATAGCAGTTGATTGGCCGCAGAGCGATCCATGCCGGACCGGCCTGACCAGAACATATACCCGGGGAGGTAATCTGATGGAGCCAGATCAAATCAAAAATATCAACCATATGCCGGAGGAGATCCCGGAGGAGCTGAAAGACATGGACCTGCGGCTGAAGCGGGTGTCCGATCTCCAGTGTTTTGACGGATGCTCCGATGAACTGGGAGAGGACGAGCTGGAACTGGTCACAGCCGCAGGCGGTTCCAATCCATACAAAGATTTTATCAAGCGAATTAACAACAAAAATGATTGAGCGCCAGCGCTGAGGGGCCGCAGTCTGTCTGCGGCATTGTGGGCAAATAAGACAGCCGGCGGGAAGGAGCTGGTAACATGAACAGGCACATAGAGCAGGACTGCGTGCGCTGGGAGGAGGACGATGGGAAACTGCTGTTTTCCATCACAGAAACCCTATCAGGAGATACCGTAACCCTAAGTTTGTCGGGCACGCTCTCCTCTGTTGTGGCGCCCGCCTTTGAGGATGAGCTGATGGCTGCGGCCTGCGTCCGCAGCAGGATTGCCGTGGATTTTTCCGGCTTGCAAGTCATTTCCAGCGGGGGCCTGAAGGCCCTGCTCACCGTCCAGCGCCTGCTGGACCAACGTCCCGGCTCCATGCTGAAGCTGTGCGCCATGAGCCCTGCGGTCCACGCCACCTTTGCAGAGATCGGGTTTGATGAACTGTTTGAGATTGAGAGCTGAGGTGAACGTGGATGTTGATGCAAGAGGATTATACAGAGAACCTTCCCTTTGTTTACGCGCTCTGCTGCCCGGCCGACTGGGAGCGGGTGTCCCCCCTGCTGGAGATCCTGCAAAAGAATGACTGCAGGCTCTGTTGGGGCCAGGCGTCCGCCGCTGGAAACGCCCCTGCTGCGGAAAACGCCGAGGTCATACTGGCCTTCTTATCCCGGCAGTCGGTGGAGGACCACAGCTTTCGCAGCCGCTTCAACCGCAGCATTCTGGGCGGCAAACCGGTGGCGGCGGTACTCCTTGACCCGGTGGAGCTCTCCCCCGTCATGAAGGCGCAGCTGGAGCTGGAGCAGGTGGCGGCGGTGGACTACGCCGTCTGCCACACCGACGGCGCCTGCTGTCTTGCCCTGCTGCAGCTGCCCGCGATGAAGCCCTGCCTGGAGGAGGGCAAGACCATCCACATCCCCAAGGCCAGTATCAAAAAATATTACCTGAAACGGCGGTCTACGGGAGAGGCCATCCAGATTTCCAAGGACGAGTTTACCGTGGGAAGAAAGCTCACCTGCAGCTACGCCATTCCGGACAATGAGAGCATCAGCCGCATCCATGCGGTGTTTCATCTGAAAAATGGGATCTGTACCGTGATGGACCATCATTCCACCAACAAGGTCTATGTCAACGACCGGGAGTTGGATGAGGAGGAGCAGTTCCAAATCAAGAGCGGGGATGTGCTGGAGCTGGGTACGGAAACCTTTATTGTGGATGTCATAGAGTAAGGAGGCCTCCCCATGAACGTCAGCGCATCCTATTATTCGGATATCGGCGGCCGGAAGGAAAATGAAGACGCCGTTGCGCTGCTGGAGAGCGGCGACACCATGGCAGGCCTGATCGCAGATGGGCTGGGCGGGCATAAGGGCGGCAAGGCCGCGGCCCAGCTGGCCGTCCAGACAGTGGGGGGCGGCATCATGGGCAAGCCCGTCTCAGTGGTCGCCCTCAGGGGGGCTGTGGAGCAGGCCAACACCCTCATTTGGGAGCAGCGCCAGGCCTCCGGCATGAAAAGCACCCTGGCCGCCGTGTGGTTTGACGGCCGGGCCGCTTTGGCCGCCAATGTGGGGGATACCCGGATCTATCAGTTCCGGGAAGGCAGTATCCTGTATCAGTCCCGGGACCACAGCACCGCCCAGCTGGCCCTGTGGGCCGGCGACATCACCCCAGCCGAGCTGCGCACCTGCAAGGACCGCCACCGGCTCACCCGTGCCCTGGGCGCACAGGATGATGTGACGGTGGATATTGCCCATCTGGAGCTGGCTCCGGGGGACGGGCTTCTCCTGTGCAGCGACGGTTTCTGGGAGAAGATCCAGGAGTCGGAGATGGCATACGACCTCTCCGGCGCCTCCACCGCCCTGCAATGGCTGGAGGCCATGCGCGCCCGCCTTGCCGTCCGGGGCGCCCACACCGGAGACAACCATTCCGCCATCGCCATGCTCATCCGGTGAGCGCGGGAGCAACCGTGTTAAGAGAAGGAGAATACAGGATATGACAGATTACTGCTTACACTGTATGCTGCCCACCGGCGGAGCGGATGTGTGTCCCCACTGCGGATATCAGGGCGGGGATACGGAGCTGCTCCACCACCTTCGCCCCGGCAGCAAACTGAACGGCAGATATCTGGTCGGGCGTTCGCTGGGTCAGGGTGGATTCGGCATTACCTACATTGGCCGGGATCTGCTGTTGGATACCCGGGTGGCCATCAAGGAATATTACCCCAGTGGGATCGCCAGCCGAAATGTGGCTTTTTCCCCCGAGATCACCATCTCTGATCAACGACAGGTGGATTTCATCGAGGAAGGAAAACAAAAATTTCTCAGTGAAGCCCGGGCATTGGCGCAGTTTGCAGATGACCCGGGCGTGGTTACGGTCCGGGACTTTTTTGAAGCCAACAACACCGCCTATATCGTCATGGAGTACCTGGACGGACACGACCTGCGCTCCATCCTGAGACTGACCCGCTTTTCTGCCGACGATATCTTTGAACGGATGCGGCCCGTCATGGACGCGCTGGAAAAGATCCACCAGGTGGGCATCATTCACCGGGATATCAGCCCGGACAACATCATGCTGCTGAAGAGCGGCACCGTCAAACTGATGGACTTCGGCGCCGCCAGGCAGCTGGACCTCAGCGGCAACACCAGCGTATCGGTGATCCTCAAGACGGGCTTCGCCCCGGAGGAGCAGTACCGCAGCAAAGGCCATCAGGGGCCGTGGACCGACGTCTACGCGCTGTGCGCCACCATCTACTGCTGTATCACCGGTCTGAAGCCGGACGACGCCCTGGAACGGGCCCAGCTGGATGAATTGAAGTGGCCCTCCGAGCTGGGGGTGGAGATCAGCGCCCTGCAGGAGGCGGTATTGAAAAAGGGAATGGCCGTCCGGGCGGAGGACCGGTTCCAGAGCATCGGTGAGATGAAGGAGATGCTCTTCCGGCCCACAGGGGAAAATCATGCGCTGGAGCTGGATGACGACGACGATGTGACCCGTCCCATTCCCCGCCACGCAGATCCCGACCCCCACCACACGCCTCCGGAACCCCAGCCTGTCCCGGGACCAAAAGCCCGAAAAAAATGGCTGTGGCCGCTGGCCGCGCTGCTGGCCGTGGCGGTGCTGGCCACTGGTATCTGGGGAGCCAGCCGGTTTATCCCCCAGGGAACCGGACGCAATGGCGGCGTCAGCCAGGCGGATATCGATTCGGGCAACTATATGCGGATCATTTTGACCGCCCACGAGGAGATGCCCGTCCACGATTTTGCTCAGGCGGCGGATACGGTGGAGGCGCGGATCGATCTCCTCTGCGACGGCCAGCCCTACGACTTTGCGGTGGAGGACGATCAGATCAAGCTGTTTCTGCCCCGCTCGGTGATCGAGCCGCTGGGGCTGGAAAAGACCATGCAGTGCTACATCAGCCGGCCCATGGAATTCAGTCTGATCAACTTCCAGGAATTCCAAACAGACCGCAGTGACTCCATCCAGGTGACTCCCGCCGATGTGGAATCCATCACCATTGAGACCCAGGCGCCGGAGGATTGCAGCCCGCCCGATCTGGCGGAGGCCCTGGAGAAGGGCGGCCTGGAGAAGCTGGTATTCACCGAGGAATTTGTCCAGAAAAACCGGGATAAAATGGCCCAATGGGGCACCAATATGGTCCTGGCCCAGGATATTGAGAGTTCCTCCAATCTCTGGTACACCTATCTCTATTCAGCGGGGGACGGACGGACCTTCTACATCACCAATACGGACGGCGCGGCATTTGCCCGGCTGCTTCAGCACAATCTGTCCCAGGAGCCCCTGCCAAACCCCTTCTACTACCAGCTGGATGTAAACTACGAGGCAGCGTGGGAGACTCCGGACACCGGCAATCAGGCCGAAACCTTCCAGCGCTCCCCTGACCAGGTGACCGGCCAGACCGTCACCCTGCTCTATCCCTGGGTGGACAGCGATGCCCTCCCCGGGGAAGGCCGGTGGGCCGACGCCTGCGCCGCCATGAAGCGCCGCCTGGACCTTCTGGGCGAGGAATACGCATTTGGTACCATCTGCTCCGGGGATACCTATCAGATGGTGGTGAAAACCGGCGGCGAACATATGAGTATCCCGCTGCTTCAGCTGCTGGAATTCAGACAGGTTACCTTTTATCTCAGCGCCGGCTTAAACAATCTGTATGTCCGGCAGCTGGACTGGATCAGCCGCCCGGACGGCACCTACGCCCTGGAGGCCACGGCAGGCGGCAGTGAGGAGGACCTGGCAAACTTCCTCCAGCTGGCTCAGGACGCCGGGTATGACAAGATCTATCTCAAGGTCAACAACATTCCCTGGCTTGCCTGCGACCTGGAGGATGGGGCCGACGGCACGGTGGTGACCCTGGATCAGGGCTGCTTCTGGGACAATCAGCCCATCGGAGAGGACCAGCGCTGGCTGGTGCAGCTGCTGACTGCCATTTCCCAGGACGTCAATCTGCCCTCCGGGGCAAGTACGGCCCAGTACCAGTGCAACGAGGACGAGAACGGCGTTGCCTTTGACGATGCCAACTTCTCCATGCAGTACGGCGACCTGACCAAGCAGGTGCGGGACAACATTGAGAACTGTGATGCCGCAGCTCAGTACGAGCAGATGGAAGTGGTCAGCGACGGAATGAACATCCGGGTCTATCTGCACATGAACACAGGCAAGAACTTCGCCTCCCAGGTAGTAGCGCTGACCAAGGCCTTATATGAGCAGTCTGATTTGGAGCACTCCCCCGCCGACGGCCTGTATCTCTATTTTATCGACGAAAATGACGTGCTGAAAGAGCGGGCGCGCATCTGGTTCAGCAAAACCTACGGCACCGGCAGCATCCTGCCCGGCTATGTCACAGGCGGCGGGATCTTTACCGGCGGCCGTATGGAGGAATATCTGGAAGAGCTGCAGTCTCTCATCGAAGATGATCCCTTCTTCCTGGAGAAAAAAGGATCGCCGGACCGCACATTCTGCGAGTATACTGCGTGGTGGTGATCCCAGACAGACACAAAATGGAGGTGTTGTATCTTACAACACCTCCATTTAACCACCTGCGCCGTCCAAACCAGACCGCAGCAGAAGGGGCGGGGCAAACAGCCCCGCCCCAACAGAGACCGGCGTTCCGGATCAGCTGAACTTCTTGATCCAATTGGGAATGGCCTCATCCAGGTCTTTGCTGACCTTTTGGACTTCCTTCTCACTGTAAGTCCGGTACGGATCGCCATATCTGACGGCGTCGTACAGGCATCTGGCAGCCATCTTGGTGCCTTTCCAGGTCAGCTTGCCCCAGTCAGTATTTTTCAGCAGCCACTTCAGCGCGGAAAACTCGGTCACACCTCCGGTGACATTCTCCAGATCGGCCTCTCCCAGCTCATCGCCGGACTTGGCACCGGTATCATAGCCGTACTCCTTCAGGATGCTGTTTACAGCAGCCTCGTCCTCCGCCTGCTCCAGCTTGTCAGCAAACAGTTCCAGGTCCTTCACGTCCTGCTCGGAAAAATTCTTCTGCATCTCCATCTCTGTGTCCTCCTTATAAATTGTATTTGTGTCTTGCTTTGCCTGTTCTGCCTATATATACCCGCGACCTGCAAAACTGTTACAGTGGTTACACAAAATTCAAGTAAAAAAAGAAGGGCTGCTACATGAGCATAAACCACGACTCCAACAGCATCACCAGTCCCCTGGAAAGCGCCCCCATGGCGCCTCTGCGCCCCGTAGGGCTGATATATACACCTCTGACGAAAAAGGCCCTGCTGATCTGCTTTGCGGCCCACAACAGCCAGACGGACAAAAGCGGGCTGCCCTATGTGATCCACCCCCTCCATTTGGCCGAGCAGCTGGAAACAGAGGAGGAGGTGTGCACAGCTCTGCTCCACGACGTGGTGGAGGACTCCCATTATACCTTCTCCGATCTGCGGGATGAGGGGTTCCCGGAGGCGGTACTGGAGGCCCTTGGGCTTCTGACCCATGACGAATACACCCCCTATCTGGAGTATGTGGTCCGGCTGCGCAGCAATCCCATCGCCCGCCGGGTGAAGCTGGCGGACCTGACCCACAACAGCGACCTGGCCCGTCTGAACACGGTCACCGTCCGGGACAGACGGCGTGTTCTCAAATACCGCATTGCCCAGGCCATCCTGGAGGACGACCGGTACGATGCGTCTCGTAGCCAGTTCCACAAGCGCCTTCCCCTCTCCCTGGAGCACCCTTTCTTCCTCTCTGTGTTCTATGACCAGCGCGGCACAGTGGAGCGCTACAGCATCGACGTGGAGGCTAAGAAGGAGTATCACTATGGATTGGAGGCGTCCCAGGGAGAGCGGCTTCAAAAGTCCCTGAATCCAAACCGCACCCTGCCGGAGGCCCTGGCAGACTGGGCGGAAGGTGGCTGCACCTCCTGCCGCGTGGAGTCCATGCTCCGGCAGAGGGGCATCACCTTCCAGATTCATACTGCAATGTAAGCCCACGCGGCGGATCAAAAAAAGCGCACTGGAAAGGAAATGCTTCCTGTCCAGTGCGCTTAAATTTTCACAACAAAAAACCCTTGAAAGCCGAAGCTTTCAAGGGTTTTTGGAGCTGCTAGCCAGATTTGAACTGGCGACCTCATCCTTACCAAAGGTGATTTTGCACAAAAAGCACAAATAAAAACTATATATTTTATACAAGGCGGCATACGTCCGGCGGCTGTGCAGTCCTCAACCATCCTACGCCCGCAGGCGTAAAAGCGACGCAATTCCCACGGGGACAAGGCGGCAAGCCACCACCAGCCCCACGGCGGGGAATTGCATGGAGCGGAACACACCTCTGACCCCGCCTTGCTCTCAGCCGTCGATATGCACCCCGGCCCCGTCCGTGGCGGGCCACCAGCGCCCCGACCTCATAGCAAGCCACCCTCTGAACAACAAAAAAAGCGGCCCGGACAGTGTAAAGTCCGAAAAAAACCGCTTGCACTCAAGGGGGATATGGGCTAAAATAGCATCAAGGCGAATAATAAGGGCAGGACGTGAGGTGCGGGAACACCCCACGCCCCTATGCAGGAGAAAGCGCCTCCCACACAGCAGTAAAACTGCGCCATACCCATTATATAAGGATTCTTCCCCTTTTACAAGGCTAATCCTCTGAAAAATGGGCTTGTGTGCTTTCGGGCTGTGCAGGGAATTACATACAACCTGCACGGCTCTTTTGTTCGCCCGCAGAAAAAGCCCACGGGGGGCCGGGATTGCCCCGCCCCCATGGGCCGCTCTGCCGGGGTACATCGGCACACAAGCCCATTATTTTATATATAAGGAGGAAACCCACCCATGAAAAAAAGGCGAAAAGCGTTATCTGTCGCCCTCGCAACTGCTCTGTTGATTCCCGCCTTGACCGTTACCGCCTTCGGCGGTGCGCTCGGCTACAACGACATTCTGTACGAAGGTTACATCAAGGGTAACACGACCCTCGGTGGCAACCTGACCCTGACCGACCCTGCGGCCCGTGACCTGTATAATGACCTTATCTTCGTCACAGGCGAACCCGGTTCCGCGTCTGGAAGCGGTTACGGTTCGTTCTACACCGGCATCCGAGCCACTGGCGCATATGCCATCATCAACGGCGTTGATGACACTATCACAGGCGGCACGGGGGAGACCCATACGCTCGACGAACTGCGTCCCATCGGAAACATCAAGTGGGTGCTCCATGACGGCGTGCTGGTCATCACCAACGACTGGACTGACGCAGAGGTCGAAGCCAAAATTAACCGCAACAGCAGCGAACCTCAGCAGTTCGTCGCGCGTCAGAGCATGACTCAGATGAACTTCCTGAACTTCGAACATTCCCAGTTAGAAATCACTCCGTTCAGAAATAACTCCAACATCGAGACCGTCATCATCGGCGATAATATCGACTACAACGCAGTGCGTGCCCTGTTCGTTGGTTGCGACAATCTGAAGAACATCATCTGTCTCGACAGTGGGTTCGAACGGCTCATTGAGGACAGCGACCTCGATTACGCAATCGTCTGCGCAGGCGAAACCAGCGGCGAATACTACGGCGCGAATTCCAGCAACGGAGGAATGACAGCCGATAAAATCGCATACCTGAGCAGCAACGACCGCGTAGATTTCGCTGAATGGACTCCCGCCAGCAAGGGCAGCGTAAGCATCGGCGTACCCACATTCACCTACCGTCCTAACACCCTTATCAAAGATGTGCCCGTGTGGCCCGATGCATCCACCGTCGCATCCCAGTACGCGACTGCCAAGTCCTATGTTGCCAACATGAACCTGCCCGATTGGGCGCTGGCATACCTGCCCGTCGAGATGGGCGGCACTGAGACTGCCCGCACCGTCGACGATGTCTTCGACTTTGCCACAGCCAACCTGAAGTCCAACTGGAACGACGGTTCCAACACCGGGACGGTCACGGAAACTCCCGTGACCGAGCCCGAGACCCCTGTTGCCACCAGCGTCACTTACAGCAACTGGGCCGCTGAGGACATTATTACAGCCATCAGCATGGGCTACCTCGATGACGACCCTGATGTCTTTGGTTATCAGCCCGCTGTCACTGACCTGCTGGGCAGTGATTATACCAAGGCCATCACCCGTGGACAGTTTGCGGCGTTGGCAATCAGGTATTACGAGACCCTGATGAGCGACATCACCGGCGAGAACTACACCATCCCCGTCAACTCCGGCGACGATGTGTTCGCAGACAGCGTCGGGAACACTGACATGGCCAAGGCGTTCAACTTGGGCATCCTCGGCGGTTACAACAGTGCCGATACCCGTGCCGGCGTGTATGTCGGACCCAATGACAACATCACCCGCGAGCAGGCGGCTACCATGCTGACCCGGCTCATGGAGAAACTGATTGTAGCCTTCGACTCCGTCGGCCGCACCGGGTGGACTGTCTGGTATGCCGACAACCTGCCCTTCACCGATGAAATCGCGGACTGGGCCTACGATGGCGTTCGTGCCGTGTACGGCGTCGGGGCCATGACCGGGACAACCAGCACGACCTTCAGCGCGAAATCCCCGTACACCATCGAACAGAGCATCGTAACCATCATGCGCATCGACAACAACTGGGCTCGTGCGGGTCAGGGTGGCTAAATGCCATAGTCAAAACCTCCGGCTAAGCCGGAGGCTTGAGTAGGCCCTAAAAGGGCCTGATACGGACGAAGCCCCTTAAGGGGCCCCGAAAGGTTTGCCGACTGCATTTCTTTCTCGGGCTTACC